>JABDLQ010000003.1 GCA_013002925.1 Gammaproteobacteria bacterium
ACTGGCGCGAAGGCGAACGCTGGTTCTGGGACACACTGGTCGATGCTGACCTGGCCAACAACAGCGCCGGCTGGCAATGGGTGGCAGGATCCGGTGCCGATGCGTCGCCCTACTTCCGCGTCTTCAATCCCGTGCTGCAGGGAACAAAGTTTGATCCAGACGGCGACTATGTGCGTCAGTGGGTACCCGAACTCAGCAAGCTAGATGACAAGCTACTGCATCAGCCATGGGAAGCAGACAAAGACACCCTGCATGAGGCCGACGTCGTGCTTGGCGAAACCTACCCGCACCCGATCGTCGATCATGCCGAGGCCCGCCAGATCGCCCTCGAAGCTTACGAAAAAATCAAAAAAAATTAATTGGGGACAGACCACGGTTTTTAAACAAAACCGCGACGACAACCTACCACCATCAATCGCGGCTGGAAGCCGCTCCCACGACATCTTCCCATTTTGCAACAACGACCCACGCCAGAAAGCAGCGAACACAAAGTCCAACCCCCGAGACGTGTTGAAATCAAGGGCGTGGCAAGTGTTGCGAAGAAATCAAGCGGACCGCAGGGAGCCATTCAGAGCAATACTTGCCACGTCCTTGATTTCCTTCCCGCAACAAACCAAAACCCGCGACGACAACCTACCGCCATCAATCGCGGCTGGAAGCCGCTCCCACGACATCTTCCCTTTCCGCAACAACAGGCAACCGCAATACCAACGCAGCGTGCAAAACCGTGGTCTGTCCCCAATTAATTGAAGGTGGGGTCAGTGATTTTCTTTTCGGTGACGCTGCCGTATTTTTTGATATCAGAGCGGATCGCTGCGGCGTTGCCTATCATGACCAGCACCATTTCGTCCGGTTGCGGAAAAACCGTATCGATAACTTCCGCAATTTGCGGCAAATCGGTTTGTACCAGTTTTTTGCCGTAAGCATTGATGTAGTCGGTTTCCAGGCCATAGAATTCCAGCTGCGCCATCTGACGAGCCAGTTGCGGCGCGGTTTCAAACGCCAGTGGAAACTGACCCAAAAGGTACGCCTTGATCGAAGCGAGACCATCTGCGTCGATGCCGTCGCTGTGCAGGGATGCCAGTGTTTCCAATGCAAGATCGATTGCCGCAACGGTGGTCTCAGTACGGGTAAACGACGATATCGAAACCGTACCGGCCATGCGTGGCTGGCTAACAGATGATCCGGCGCCATAGGTCAGGCCCGACTCCACCCGCAATGCCGTATTCAGCATAGAACCAAAACTGCCGCCAAACTTCGCATTGGCCAGGGCCAGACCAGCGCGTTGCGGAAAGTATTTACTGACACCGATGTTGCCAAGCCAGAAATAGGTCTGCGTCGCGTCCGGTTTATCAATGAGCAGCACGCGACCGCCTGGCCCTGACTCAGCAGATTCATATTGCGGCAAGCTTGCTGCCGCCGGTCGCCAGTTGCCAAACGCGTCGCGCAGCAATGAAATCATCTGGTCGGTGTCGAAATCACCGGTAACCGAAATGATCATGCGATCGGCGCCGACCTGCTCGGCGTAATAATCGCGCACATCATCAATGCCAATTTGGGCCAGCGTTTGCTCGCTGCCAAAACTCGCATGCGCATAAGGATGGTCACCATAGACAAAAGCTTTGGCGTAAGTCGACAGCAGCTGGTTGGGTGAACCTTCTTTTGCTGCCTTGATAAATTGCACTGTGCGATCACGCAGTTTAATTAATTCGTCTTCATCCAGTTTTGGTCGAACTAACAGATCGGCCAACAGGCTAACACCGGTCGCCGCATCTCGACTTAAAAAGCTGCCACGCGCCTGCAGACTCTCCTGACCTGCACCAGCACTGATATCACCGCCAAGCCCCTCAACTACGGCAGCAAACTGCGCTGCATCAAAATTACCTGCGCCTTTGCTTAAGAGATCGGCCAGCAAATACGCCGTTCCCGCTTTGCCGACCGGGTCGGCCGTGGATCCGCCACGGATCACAACCTCGAAACCCACCAGCGGAACTTCCGGTTTTTCCAGCAGCAACAGCACGGCGCCATTGTCCAGCACGACCCGCGTGTAGTCTGGCAAAAGCGGGGGCCGATTGAGATAAGACGAATAATCCGCCGACGGCAGTTTTGACAGCTCAAGGACTGCGGGAGGGGCGTCCTGCATATCCATCGTTGTGCAGGATGCCATAACGATGGCTAATAGCCCGAGCATTAACCGCCTCATCGTGCATCCCCGCTTGACTCCGGAACTACGACACCCAGCGTGCGATTGCTTTTTCGAAAGACGCTGGCTGCCACCGCGCGGATATCTTCAGCGGTGACACGACCAAACTGCTCAGGCGCATCGAATAGCTTACGATAATCACCATAAAACACTTCGTAAGTTCCGAGTGCGTCCGCCTTGCCGTTGATTGTCGCAAGTGAACGCCAGAAGCCGGCAGTCCACTGGTTCTTTGCCTTGTTAACTTCTTCTGTGCTGACGCCGTTGTCGATGACATCCGCCAGCGCCTCGTCGATCAGTTGTTCGACCCGGGCCAGGTCGCCACCCTGTGGCAGGGTCGCGAATATCCAGGTTAAGCCTGGATCGAAACCCTCATCGGCATAAGCGCCGACACGGATCGCCGCCTGCTCCTGCTCAACCAGCAAACTGTGCAGGCGCGAAGAGTCCCCGCGGGTCAGTATACTTAGCAATAGCTGCAAAGCAGGCTGACTGGGATCAGTTGCGCTGCCGGAATGCCAGGCCATTTGCAGCAATGGTGTCTGTGCCGGTAACGAAAGACTGATTCGTCTTTCACCTTTTTGTTCCGGTTCGACAGTGCGCAGTGCGGCCGGTGGTGCCTGTGGCGGAATAACACCAATATACTTTTCTGCCAGGGCGAATGCCTCATTGGGTTCTACATCACCGACGAGCAATAACGTTGAGTTGTTGGGCGCATAGTAAGTACGGTAAAACTGTTTCAGGTCATCTAGTGTCCAGCCGGCGATATCCGACGGCCAGCCGATTACCGGGAACTGGTACGGATGTGCAATAAAAGCTGTGGCCTGTATTTGCTCGCTGAGTTTGCTTGAGTTGTTGTTGTCCACACGCAGACCGCGCTCGGATGCAACGACACCACGTTCGTTTTCTACCACTTCCGGGTCCAGTCGCAGGTTTTGAATCCTGTCGGCCTCCAGCGCCATAACGGTTTCCAGCGCCGACCGTGGGAACCAGTCCATATAAACGGTGACATCACTGCTGGTGTAGGCGTTATTACTGCCACCATTTGCCTGCATGACGCGATCAAACTCGCCAGCACCCAGCGTGCTGGTGCCATTGAACATCATGTGCTCAAAAAAATGGGCCACCCCGGTAATACCCGGATACTCGTTGCGACCACCGGCCCGCACCCAGTTATAAAGTGCAACATTTGGGATATCATGATCCGGCCAGACAATGACTGTCATGCCGTTGTCCATGATGCGACTTTCGATTTCACCGGCGCCGGGAAACTCAGCGTTGGCAGCACCGGTCAGCAGCGTGAGGAGCAATGCAAGCGTAAAGCGTTTACCGATCACCGCGCTTACCCTGCTTTGCTGGCGATCCAGCGATCAATCTTTGCCTCAAGCACACTCAACGGCAGTGCGCCGTCTTTTAATACCTGGGTATGAAACTCTTTAAGATCGAATGCCGGGCCCAGTGCTTCGGCTGCGCGCGCCCGTAGCTCAGTAATTTTCAGCTG
>JABDLQ010000006.1 GCA_013002925.1 Gammaproteobacteria bacterium
ATGTGGCGTTTCGTCGATATCTTTCATCATCGCATGCTGAGCCTGCTGTACCGTGCATGGGCGAATGCGGAACCCGTAGTAAACGCCGATCGCCGGGATGATGATCGCTTTACACGCTATGTCGCCAGCCTGATCGGACTCGGTTTGGATTCGCTGACGGAACGCGATGCATTGCCGGATCATGGCCGCTTTCATTATGCCGGTCACTTTGCCCGGCAGGCGCGTTCGCCAGAAGGGTTGATCGGAGCTATCGAGGATTATTTTTCGGTTAACGCAGTACTGCAGCAGTTTGTCGGAGAATGGCTGAGCATTCCAGAGGCATCTCATTGGCGACTGGGTGAACGGCGGCGCGACGGTGGTCTGGGTTTGGGTACGACAATTGGAGAATCCGTGTGGGGCTGCCAGCACAAGTTCAGAATCGTTATAGGCCCGGTCGATTTTGACACTTTACAAAGCTTTCTGCCGGGGTCGGAAACCTCGAATCGACTGGTAGCGATTGTGCGCAACTATTGTGGTGACGAATTCGACTGGGACGTGCAGTTAATCCTGAAAAAGGAGGAAGTGCCGGCTCTGGAACTTGGTAAACAGGGTTTGTTGGGGCGTACTTCGTGGTGTAACCAGGACGAGCGGACTGCGGATGTCGTTGATACGCGGTTGCATCCGGTTTCAAGGGTTTGGCGCAATAAGCAGGCGGCCTGATTGTCGTCATGCCAAACTTGAGAACAAACAAAACACAGTGTTGATGATTACCATTCACGATATGTATTTTTAATTTTAGTTTGAAAAATAAAAGGACAATACCATGGCCGAAATAAGTAGAGCTGCGTTGTTCGGAAAATTGAATCCGATAGGCTATCGTGCCATTGAGAGCGCGACCGTATTTTGCAAAATGCGCGGTAACCCCTATGTGGAACTGGTTCATTGGCTGCATCAGGTGCTGCAACTTCAGGACTCCGATCTTCATCGCGCGATCAAACAATTCAACCTTGAGCCGGCACATGTGGCCAAGGACCTGACGGCTGCGCTGGACAGGCTTCCGCGTGGCTCAACGTCGATTTCCGATTTGTCTGCACATGTCGAGGAGGCCGTTGAACGCGGGTGGGTTTTTGCCACGCTGATGTTTGGCGATTCCCAGGTGCGTACCGGGTACCTGCTTATCGGCATGCTCAAATCGCGTGGTCTGCGTAATGCCTTGCTGAATATCTCAAAAGAGTTCGACAAGCTGAAAGTCGAGACCATGTGCGAGCGCTTTGATGAGGTGTTTGGCGGCTCGCCAGAAGATGACATGGGCGCCAAAGACGGTTTTCAGGTGGGTGGTGGCGCAGTGCCCGGTGAAGCCAGTTCTGCGATGGCGCCAGCCCAAATGGGCAAACAGGAGGCCCTCGCACAGTTTACTGTCGATCTGACCGCAGAGGCCAAAGCGGGAAAGATCGATTCCATTGTCGGTCGTGACGATGAAATTCGTCAGATGATCGACATCTTGATGCGACGCCGTCAAAACAATCCAATCCTGACTGGTGAGGCAGGGGTCGGCAAAACTGCGGTGGTCGAGGGCTTTGCCGCACGTATTGCCCGTGGTGACGTACCGCCACCCTTGCAGAACGTCACTCTGCGCACGCTGGATGTTGGCTTGTTGCAAGCCGGCGCCAGCATGAAAGGCGAGTTTGAAAATCGCCTGCGCATGGTAATCGATGAAGTGCAAGCCTCGGAGAAGCCGATCATTTTGTTCATCGATGAAGCTCACACGTTGATTGGCGCCGGTGGAGCAGCCGGCACGGGTGATGCGGCAAATTTGCTGAAACCGGCATTGGCCCGCGGTGAACTTCGCACTGTTGCTGCGACAACGTGGGCTGAGTATAAAAAACATATTGAAAAGGACCCCGCCCTGACGCGCCGTTTTCAGGTAGTTCAGATCGAAGAGCCTTCGGAAGACAAATGCGTACTCATGATGCGTGCGATGGCTTCAATGATGGAGAGTCATCATAAAGTGCAGATACTGGATGAAGCGCTGGAAGCGTCAGTGCATTTGTCCCATCGCTACATTCCGGCGCGGCAACTGCCGGACAAATCTGTCAGCCTCCTCGATACGTCCTGTGCACGGGTCGCGATCAGTCAGTATGCGGTGCCGGCGCAGGTCGAAGACGCACGACGCAAAATTGAAGCACTTGACACCGAACTCGGGATCATCGATCGGGAATCGTCGGTTGGTGTGGATGTCGGGGAGCGTCGGACTTTGGCAGAAGAGTCTCTTGCTGAAACCAAAGAGCGACTGACAAAACTCGAAGGGGAGTGGGAAAAAGAACGCGATATCGTCGAGCAGATACTTGCTCTGCGGGCACAGCTGCGTGGTGATTCCGGCACTGTCGAGGGCACTGACAGCGAACTGGAAGCTGCTGCAGATGCGGCGAGTGATGAAAATGCAGCGGCAACCGAAACTGAGAGCGACCCGGTGGATCGGGACGCGCTGCGTCAACAGCTCAGCGAATTACAGGCTGAGTTGCACGAGTTGCAGGGAGAATCCCCGCTGATTTTGCCCAGCGTTGATGCCCAGGCGGTAGCGTCTGTGGTTGCTGACTGGACCGGAATTCCGGTAGGTCGCATGGTCAAGGACGAAATGGAGACGGTGCTGAATCTGGCAAACGTGTTGAATCAGCGGGTCTTTGGGCAGGACCATGCCATGCATATGATTGCCAGTCGTATTCAGACTTCTCGTGCAAATCTGGACAACCCCGGCAAG
>JABDLQ010000020.1 GCA_013002925.1 Gammaproteobacteria bacterium
GGTAATCGGTCCTGCCCCCAATACACGCTGTGCAAATGGTTTGTGGCGTCGGTAACCGCAAAGGTTGGCACACCCCACAACCCCAATAAATCAAGCTGCTGGTGATTTTTTTGCAGGTGTTCCCTGAGCGCTGCTTCATCGGAGTGAGCGCAGGCCGTCTCCCAGCTTAGACCAACCTGTTTGCTGAGTCTGCGAAGCACCCGCTCCTTGCTGACATCCTCACCCTGTGACCAGATACCGCGCATCACGTGCTGTACCATATCCAGTTCCTGCTGTTTTCCCGATGCATAATAAAACAGCTTCATGCAGTTATCGATTCCCGGGCCTAATGGATCACAGACGCGTCCAAACGGCAATTGGTGTCGGCGTGCAATCCGCGCGGCATCGCGGAGGATATAATTACGCTTTTCCACCGACAGAGGAACATTCCGTTGCACCATGGGCATTACCGGTCGCAGGCAAATTTCTATGCCGACACAACGCTTGAGCTCCTGCAGACGCTCGATGGCAAGATACGAATACGGGCTGCGAAAAGAAAAGAAGACATCTAACCGCTTTCCCTGAATGCCGGCAAGTCCACGAGGCGTAAAGTATTCGCTGTACACACTGGTTTCATCCCGCGCCAAACCGAGACGAGCCAGGTCCGCCTCGAGGTATTGCAGCCGATCAAGTCCCCAATACCACCTGCCGGCAATGTGCCAGGTACCCGCCTGGTAGTGACCCATCTCATGGCGTTTTGCATTGCCTTTGGCGACGAGCTGCTCTGCCGACTCGACAGTCGACAAACCAAATTGCTCCCACAGCTGTTCGAGCTGTTGCGGTTTGTTATTCCACAAAGCGCGACTCAGCCGCAACAGACTATCGGCCTGTTGAGCGTGCGGAATACTGGCGCAGCAGCGCAGACATTTTTCCACCTCTTCGCTGCCAGGTGCGTCCACACCGAGCAAGTCACTCATCCGCCAGGCAGCAGCCAGTCGCTTGGCATCGTGCTGACGATAGCGCACCCAACTTTCCTGGCGCGCCGGCGGTAATTCCTCATCACGCACCAGTTCAAGGTTCAATTCGATATCGTAGCGGGCTGCCAGTTCGCTGGTCGCTTCGAGCGCAAGATACGAATAAGGGTCATCGAACTGATGAAAAAAGTTTAATACCGGCGGCGTCGAGGACCAACGGTTTTGCCATCGGGTGGGAAGTTCACGCAACCGTTCCAGTCGCTCACTGGTCAATCCTTTGACCAGGTAGGGTGTCAACCCTCTAATTGCCACAGTAATTCTTCCAGTCCGGGACACCATTGATACGTCGCCAAATCGACACGCTGGCGCTTCACAACAACTCCCTCTTCGAGCAGTCGGGACCGCTGCTCATTGAAAGCCGGGCTGTCCTTTGGCAGTGATATTCTGCCGGCAGAGTTTATCACCCGGTGCCACGGAATTTCGCTGTCTGACGGGGCATTGCGGAGCGCGCGCCCAACCTGCCTGGCAGCGCGGCCAAGACCGGACAAATCTGCGATTTGACCGTACGTTGCAACGCGACCGCGAGGAATGCAGGCCACGGTTTTCCACACTTTTTGGTCACTCCCTGACATCTGTTAACGATGTTCCCCGGCACCTGCAACCGCCAATCGAAATGACAGGCGAACAAATCTCGACGGTAACAGAGGGGCCACACCAATCTCAAGGCCCGCAAAATTTTGCCGTCGCAGACTACTTGGATTCGAACCCTGATCACAGTGCACCGTGAAAGCCGCGTCCGGTACCGAACCCTGCAACAACCCCTTCTTCATCAATTCAAACAAAAACGCATACACCTGATCATGAATTTTCTTCCATAATTTTTCATTATTATACTCAAATGCCGTCCACAGCAATCCGCTCTCGATGCTCTTGCCAATAAAATACAGCAGCCGCCGCACTTTGAGTGAAGTAATCTGGTCTTTTTTGCCATCGCGTGGTGCCAGTGTCACCGCATCCCAAATTACTTTGCGTCCGATTTTGGAGTGGCACAGTGAATTGATACCTTTTTGCGAGAGCTTGTAACTGCTGGCCTGGTCAACTTTCTCAGCGAAACGATTGATGCCGCGTAACAGCACTTGCTGGCCTGCGGGGGTGCTGCCCGGCCCCTGTTGCAGCATCAGGCGACTCAGCGTGCCGGCTACTGCACCACCTGGCGGCAATGTAACAGGCGTCCGGCTAACGGGTTCTGCCACCCGAATCCAGGGGTAATAAAGTGCGATATTGTCTCCGCGCAGACTAAATTTCTCGATCTTCTCCAGCGCAGTCGCAACGCTGTCCCATGATTTTGGCGCATCAGCGACCAGGATGGCACGGCGCCGCTCACAGATGCGGGCGGCGGCACGCAATAGCGGGACGCTCAAATCGGTTTGCAATGAAATCGGTGGCAGGTACAACTGCTCAAAATCATACTGCTCCGTAAGCGCAAACAGGCCCGAGCTGTCTGCACTGCTACCCAGAATATCTGCCATCGTGATACGCGCACCATCTTTACCTGGGCGAGTGATCCCGGTGAAATATTCCGCTGCGCCGGTGCGATAATTTAACGTAGGATGAGGCCGCGACCCGGGACAGGGCAGATCACAACGCACCAGTTGCGACCTCGCCAGTGTCTGCGGCAGGTTATTTGGATGGCTGTTCGCGCAGCTCACATAGCGAAATGTTTCCTGCGCGATGACCGTTTCCGTACCGGGTTTGTCCAGACGCTGCACGGTCAGATTGAAACAATCGCCATCGGCTCTGTCGATCCCGTCATAATCAACGGCAGCACGAAGATAGTCATGACTGCCGGTACACACCGAACGGAGCTGCAACGGCACATCATCGGAGGGTAATTCTATGCAGGCAGCCGCGGCATTGCGTGCGACCCGTACCACCCAGGCATCGCCGCCACCATTTAAATAGTACAACCGTAAGGCATAACCAAGCGGCGTGTCGGTCGTTACTGCGCCAAAGGTCTTTTCATAGTCTGCAAAGCTGCTGATCAGTACCGGCTGATTTTCAGGACCCCGCTGACAGGCTCCGATGAAGGCGGTCGGGCGATGCTCCACCCCGGCGATGGCTTGCTGCCGAGATGTCCTTTCCTCTACGCCTATACCCTGATGCAGGAATCTCTGCATATAGTTTTTGACAGCCTTTTCGGGGTTTTAACAAATCGCCAGTGCCGCACGCCCGTCTGATCCCAACTCGCGTGTGTGTTAACCGGCGCAAGGATCAGTCCGAAGTATAGCCGAATCAGGAGGTTTCGGCATCCAGTGTTGACGACTGTTGCTCGGCGCCATCGACGGTAAATGGTGAGGTCACCGGTGTGGGGCGGTCATCGGATTTTGTCTGCTTTTCTTCGATCGCTTGAGAAAGCTTCAGTGCTTTCTCGAAAACCGGAATTGCCTCGGCACCGCGCCCCTGAGCCAGTAATATTCTGCCGAGCCTTTGCAGAATGACCGGCTGCGGTGCATTGGTTGCCAGAAAGTTTCTGAGTATGGATGCGGCCGCATCCAGCCGTCCTTTGGACACCAGGTGGTCGGCGGCGTTAATCGCTAATGTAGATACTTTACTCATGCCCTGTCCGCTTCAGCGCAGACCCCTGCCGTTCCGGTCACTCGAAGATGAACAAGTATTGCACAGCGACTATCTGATGGCTTTGTCGCGCTTCACAAAAACTTATGATTTACGGGGGCTTATGACAAATCACCGGGTTAAGCGGAAAAAGTACAGGCGGCACCCGCACACTGAATTTGTTCTGTTGCCCTATTGATCCGGTAACAGTCGGTCAGGCTGGCGCTCCCATCACGGCTTTTACTTCGAGAAACTCTTCAATGCCATAGGGTCCCCATTCGCGGCCAAGACCGGATTGTTTGTAACCACCAAAAGGCGCCATGGTATCGAGGTCCGCACCATTGATATGCACCATGCCAGCGCGCAGTTGCCGGGCCACCGCCAGAGCACGCTGCCCATCACCCGACTGCACATAAGCGGACAGACCATACGGAGTGTCATTGGCAATGGCGATGGCATCCTGCACACTCGAGTATCCAATAATGCACAGTACTGGTCCGAAAATTTCCTCTTGCGCGATCGTCATGTCATTGCGGACATTGGCAAACACCGTCGGTTTTGCATAGTAGCCTGTGTCGAGTCCGGCCGGACGACCTGGCCCGCCTGAGATCAATGTCGCTCCTTCATCGATGCCGGTCTGAATCAGACGCTGCACTTTTTCAAACTGGACACGTGATGACAGGGGGCCCATAAAAACGGCGCTGTCATCCGGATCACCCACGATCAATTGCTGTGCAGTCCGCGCTGCAATGGCAGCGGCGGCATCCATAAGTGGTTCCGGCACCAGCATGCGCGTCGGTGCATTGCAGCTTTGACCTGTATTGTAAAAACACGCGGCCACACCCGCTGCTACCACTTTGTCCAGATCAGCATCATCCAGAATAATATTTGGTGATTTGCCGCCCAATTCCAATGCGACCCTTTTAACACTGTCGGCTGCCGCATGTGAGACCGCGACCCCCGCACGGGTTGATCCGGTAAAACTCATCATGTCGACACGCGGATGCTGTGACAGACTGGCACCCGTCGTACCGTCACCCTGAACCAGGTTGAATACACCAGGTGGCACCCCGGCTTCATGCATACAGTCTGCCCAGTATGTAGCATCAAACGGTGTCACTTCACTGGGTTTGAGCACCATCGTACAGCCAGCTGCCAGCGCTGGTGCCACTTTGCAGGCAATCTGATTGGCCGGCCAGTTCCAGGGGGTAATCAGCCCACAGACTCCGACCGGTTCCCGCAAGATACGCGACTGATTAATCACCTCATCAAAGTCGAAAGTCTGTAGCGCATCGATCGCGGCTTTGAGATGCTGGATCCCGGACAGCGCTTGCGCACCATGTGCCAGTTCTGCCGGGGCGCCCATCGCCAGTTTGATGGCCTCACCAATCTGCGGGATACGTCGTTTGTAGGCTGCCAACACCGCGCGCAACAGATCCTGACGTTCAGCAACCGAAGTTTGACCCCAGGTCTCGACAGCTGCCGCCGCTGCCTGCACGGCACGATCCACGTCCTGCGCTGTGGCAATGGCAACACGGCCCGCGCACTGTTCGGTTGCCGGGTTAATCACATCCATGAACCTGACCGGTTTATGTGGATCGACCCACTCACCACCGATATAAAATCTCTCTGCTTGCATCACGATGCTCCTACGCGTGATGCCGTGCGACCGACCCCGGTCCGGTGCCCGAATCGGCACACAAATTGCACAATTCTAATCGTCATCATCTTTACCAATGGATGCCCCGGGTAAATTGGGCGACAGCTATTTGCTCGGGTGAGGATTCGCCACCACTTGCACCCTGTGCTGCCTTGGAATCCGGGAATAATCTGAAGGCCTCATTCATGCTCAATTCCGCAGCCTTCGGTGCCAGCAAATGAAAAATCTCGGCAAATATTCCCAGCCGTGTAGCAACGCGTTTAGGGCGATGAATGATTGCATCCACGATCAGATCTGCGGCTTCCTCCGGGCTCTTGGTGGGCACATTCTGATACAATTTTGTCGGTGCGATCATCGGCGTACGCACCAGTGGCATGTTGATCGTTGTAAAATGTATTCCCACATGCGAGAACTCTGAAGCTGCACAGCGCGTGAAAGCATCCAGCGCAGCCTTCGATGCCACGTAGGCAGAGAACCGGGGAGCGTTGCTGAGCACCCCGATTGACGAAATATTGATGATATGACCACGCCTGCGTGCTTCCATCCCGGGCAGTGCCTCCA
Source organism: Gammaproteobacteria bacterium (assembly GCA_013002925.1). Classification (GTDB taxonomy): domain Bacteria; phylum Pseudomonadota; class Gammaproteobacteria; order Steroidobacterales; family SZUA-146; genus SZUA-146. The sequence continues at coordinate 5,788 of JABDLQ010000020.1, forward strand.
TGATCAGACGCAAAGCACCAAAGTAATTGAGTTGCATTGTGCGTTCATAGTCATGAAAACGATCATAGGAACTGGCAATACCGCGCCGGATCGAACGCCCCGCATTATTCAGCAACACATCGATGCCCCCGTGATCCGCAGTGATTTTGGCAATCAGCTGGTCACAAGCCTCAAGGTCACTCACGTCGCAAGGATAAATGTAGGCTTTTCCCTTGAGCTTTTTGATCTCGTTCGCGGTCTCTTCGAGTTTCTCCACTTTACGGGCAATCAGTATGACTTTTGCGCCCGCACTGGCGACCCTCAGCGCTGCCGCTTTACCGATTCCCGATGAGGCACCCGTGACCACCACGACCCTGTTTTCGACACGGCCGCGCAGGGTCAAATCCTGATGAAGGTCCGGGTCCATGTGGCGTTCCCAGTAATCCCACAGTCGATACGCATACACCGACAAATCGGGCACTTCTATAGACGAGCCCTGCAAGGCTTTTTGGGTTTCGCGGCTGTCAAATTTGGTGGGATAATTAATAAATTGAAACACCTCCTTGGGCAGCCCGTAACTTGACAGCAGGGATGACACCACGCGCCTGACGGGTGTGAGTGTCCACAGCGTTTTCCACAGATACGCCGGCACGATCTGAAACATGCGTGCATCCAGGCGCATGACCATTTCCGGTGCATGGCCTGCGTGAGCGAACAGGTTAATAACATCGCCTATACGACGGGCATTGGGTTCGGTCAGATGAAAGCATTTGCCGTCGAGTCCCGGCTTGTGCGATATGTGATCGAGCGCATCGACGACAAAATCTACCGGCACGATATTTATTCGCCCACCTTCGATGCCAATCGTCGGCATCCACTGGGGTACGAGACGGCGGGTTTTCTGGATCATTTTGAAAAAATAGTATGGGCCGTCAATCTTGTCCATTTCGCCGGTCCTGGAATCTCCGACCACTA
>JABDLQ010000029.1 GCA_013002925.1 Gammaproteobacteria bacterium
CTTGGGAACTCCCTGCAACCCTGGCCGCTAAAAATCGATGGGGAAGCAGTGTTTGCCGAGGTCCTCCCGGAGCCGCGCATTCGATAAATCATCCATGCGGCGTAAAACCAAAGAGTGGCAGAGTTACTGCTACCGATAGAAGGTTCGCAGCTTCTATGCAAGCGGCTTAAGCGGCAATTTGCGTGTCACCGGGCTGTGTATCGCAGCTGATGCTGCACCCTTGAATTGTTTCAACGCGTGTCTGCGGGTGTCGTTCTACACATCAGCGAACACACTCTCGCGTAAAAACCGGTCCTGGCTCCTGACGCTTATGAGTCTTTTAAAAAACGCTCGACCAATTCGTCAAACGTGCCAGCAAAATATTTTGGCGTGGTTTCCGGTGACAGGTCATTGACCACATTCTCACCAAACTCGCGCCCCAGTTCTGTCAGCACTTTAAATTTTTTGGTTTTGGTTGGATCAGCGCTGCTCGCCCGGGTTTTTTCCTCGAGCACTCCGGCGACCAACAATTTCTTGTTGGCGGAAACGGCTGAGAGCCCGACGTTGTGTTTTTTCAACAAATTCGTGATGGGTTCGAGAGTCTGATCAGGAGGCATAATCGTGCGCCTGTTTGTGTGCTTACCATCATGGTAAGCCAGCTAAAAAAAAGAGTCGAATCCCGACAGGGAATCGACTCTTGCAGCCGGTATTGATACCTGCCTACCAGATTTTTACACGCTCTTTTGGAGGCAAATACAGCGCACTGTCGGGCGCAACATTAAATGCGGTGTAAAACTCGGGAATATTCCGCACCACTCCATTGACGCGAAATTTTGCCGGCGAATGCGGATCTGTACCCACTTGCTGACGCAGCGCTTCTTCGCGTGACTTTTTGAGCCAGGACTGGGCCCAACCGATAAAGACCCGTTGTTCGCCGGTAAAGCCATCCAGCACTGGTGCCGGTTTGCCATTGAGCGACATCTTGTAGGCCTTCAGCGCGATGCTCAATCCACCCAGATCACCAATGTTTTCGCCGAGTGTAAACTCCCCGTTGACCGTCAGATCATCAAACACCTTGAACTCATCGTACTGGGCGACCAGTGCGCTGGTGCGCTTGGCAAACTCGGCCTTGTCCTCTTCGGTCCACCAGTTGCGCAGCACACCATCACCATCAAACGTACTGCCTTGATCATCAAAACCATGCCCGATTTCATGACCAATTACGGCACCGATCGCACCATAGTTAACCGCATCTTCCGCGTTCAGATCGAAATAGGGAGGCTGCAGGATGGCTGCTGGAAACACGATCTCGTTTTGCGGCGGATTATAATAGGCGTTCACGGTTTGCGGGGTCATCGCCCACTCATGTTTTTGCACGGGACCTGATAGTTTTTTGATATCACGTTCATATTCAACCAATGCCGACCGCTGCAAATTGCCGTACAAATCGCCGGCATCAATGACGAGCGCCGAATAATCTTTCCAGATATCCGGGTAGCCTATTTTTGGCGTGAACTTCGAAAGTTTGTCCAGGGCCTCGGTTTTGGTGGCAGCGCTCATCCAGTCAAGTTCCTTAATGCTGACTTCATAGGCTTTCAGCAAATTATTCACCAGCTCCTGCATGTGGGTTTTAGCTTGCGGCGGAAAGTGGCGTTTGACGTACACTTTGCCAACCACTTCACCGACGGTGCCGTTGACCACGCTGACGGCACGACGCCACATCGGCAACTGTTCCTCTGCCCCGGATAGTGTCCGGCGGTAAAAATCAAAGTTTTGATCATCCAGAGCCCTGGTCAGGCTGCCCGCAGCAGTGTTCAGTGCGGTCCATTTAAGATAGGTCTTCCAGGTAGCCAGATCGGTGGATTTAAAAATGTCGTTAAAGTCGCGGGTGTAGTCGGTCATGGCCACAATCAGACGCGGGTGGTCCGCCAGATCCGCAGCGGCAAGATAGGCATCCCAGTTAAAGTCCGGTGTCAGCTGGCGCAGTTCGCTGCGGTTAAACGGGTTGTAAAGACCAACGATATTGCGCGTCTGCTCTTTTTTCATGTGACTTGCAGCAATGCGGGACTCAAGAGCCATAATCGTTCGGGCAGACTCGGCAGCATCTGGCAGACCGGCGAGCTCCAGCATTTTTTCAATATGCACTAAATATTTGCTGCGGATCTCCACGGATTTTTCATCGTCCTTGAAATAGTACTCCCGATCAGGAAGTCCTATGCCGCCTTGCCACGTATACATTGCATAGCGCGTTGGCGCTTTAAGATCCGGATATAAAAACATGCCAAATGGCATGCCAAAACCACGCTTGTGGCCATACGCAAAATAGCGAGCCAAATCATCGTAATCGTTAACCGCGTCTATCGTGGCAAACTCGGCACGCAGCGGTGCCAGACCACGCGCTTCACGGGCTTCCCAATTCATATAGGAACGATACAAATCACCGACTTTCTGTTCGTCGCTTCCAAATTCATAGTTGCCTGATGACGCATCGTTAATAATCCGCCGCACATCCTCCTGCGAGCGTTCATGCACCATCACGCCGACGCCATAACTGGATTTGTCGGACGGGATTTCCGTGGATTTCATCCACGTGCCGTTGACATAGGCGCTAAAGTCATCGCCGGGGTTCACGGACCTGTCCAAATTGTCCAGCAAAATACCGGAGCGCAGCGGGGCCGTTTTATCCTGCAGATATTGCTGACGAACTTTTTCTGTACCCGCATCATTGGCACAGGCCACCAATACAGCACAGCAGACAAAGACTGAAAATGGTTTGATCATAATTCCCCCGGTAGTTCGGCGACAAAGTATTTAGCAAAGCCAGCCGCATTGGACCGCAAAAACCGGTATAAATTCAAGCCCGATTGCCGGCATTCGCTATCTGTAGCGGATGGAATCGCAAATTATTCCGAAATGAGGTTTTATTGGTGAATGAAGATGCCCATACCGTAATTGGCCCGTTCCCTTAATGCCCTCCCGGGAGGGGAACGTCACTCCCACTTTGGTGGAGCGCTACAGTTGGAGGGCGACCGGCACATCCCGGTAGCAACAGCCAGCAACCGTGCCACTGCAAAAACTAAACAATCAGTCCAACAACAGGCGGGCTACTCAGGCTCGACGTAATCAATATCAATGTAATCCAGAGGGTCCTGATAGTCTTGTTTTGGAATAAACTGACTCGACATTTCATAGTCATCCGCGGTGATGTCCAACGATCCGGAATAATCTTCCGGCGGCTGGATTTCTTCCGACACTTCAAGCGCCCAACGTTCGCCGTCAATCTCATCAACGGTGCCATCGAAATACTGCAGTTCAATAGTGTGTTCGACAGAATCAATTGCGACAACTTCAAACACATCACCGCTGCGATTCAGATACCACTGACCTATGACCGGTTCGAGTACAACCATTGCAGGCTCCTCTTTGACTCATGAACGAAAGAACTTCACAACAAACATTCTTTTTATATTCCTGGAGTACGGTTATAGGTATAGCCCCAAACGGGACGGTTGGCAAGACGGGACATTGCTTATATTTGGGATGCGGGATGTCAGCAATCGGAGGCGGTGCACACGGTGGAGAATGCCGCTATACAACTTGCGCGGGCGTGCTAAACCGGGATGTCATTGCGTTTGAACATGAAATCCCACACACCATGTCCTTTACGATGGCCACGGCGTTCGAACTTGGTAAGAGGCCGCGAGTCCGGACGTGCCACACAGGCATGTTCAAGATCGCGTCCGCTGCTGGTATTTTCAAAATACGGGGTTTTGTGCAGTACGTCCAGCATGTACTGCGCATAAGGCTGCCAATCGGTCGCCAGATGGAGCACTGCACCAAAGCGCATGCTTGCGGCCAACAACTGTAAAAATGGTAATTGAATCAAGCGTCGTTTGTGATGCCGTTTTTTGGGCCACGGATCCGGAAACCAGATGTTGACCCGTTCCAGACTCGCCGGTGCAATCATGTTAGCCAGAAACTCCACGGCATCGTGATCCGAAATGCGCACATTGTGAAGCTCATGCTGACCGATTCGCATTAGCAAATGACCGATGCCGGGGCGATGAACTTCCACACCCACAAAGTTATGGTGCGGTTCCCGCTGCGCAATTTCGCACAGGGCGTCGCCATTGCCAAAACCGATTTCCAGTATGCACGGCGCCTTGCGACCAAACAGCGTAGAAAAGTCGAGCGTTTCGCGATGGTACTCGATGCCGTAGACCGGCCATAACGTATCGAGTGCCGCCTGCTGGCCACGCGTGATGCGACCGTCGCGTTTTACAAAACTGCGGACCGCGCGGGGATGACTCGATGCACCCTGGTTGGCAAGACCAGGATGGTCCGTACCAGAATCGCCTGCACCGGAGTTGCCGGAAACAATGTCGTCAGAAACAGGGTCGCGTTGACCAGAATCTTCACGACCAACATCTTCAGAACCGGCGTTGTACGTTCCAGGTTTATCCGGACCAGACAAGCCTGATCCAGTGTCGTCAGAACCAGAATCTGCGACATCGGTCGTGCGCATTGAATCACACTTAGCAATGTCACTGACGGGCGTTGATTTTTTGCCGTTCATAATGTTTTCATCCGGCTGGCGATTTTACACTAATAAAGATGCGCGTTACCCGCGACGTTGTGCGACAAGCGCAGAACCCGGAGTTTTCGGCTACTATTCTCTATTATGCCGCTGATCTCACATTCAGGTTTGCCCACGTTTGCCCGTTTGGCCAACGATGGGCTTGAGGTACTGGACCCGGAACGGGCCCGACATCAGGACATTCGTGAGCTTCAT
>JABDLQ010000008.1 GCA_013002925.1 Gammaproteobacteria bacterium
GGGTCGGCATAGACAAGGCGCAACTTTAGCACCCTTTTTTGCATTGCGTGATGATGTGACCGTCGCGCTGGCAGCAGGCGTACCTGACGTGCCCCTGCAACTGCAAATTCTGCATTGCGGCCCTTGCTTTTGGGTAGTAGTCACCGGAGAATGCCCGGTCTTTCATGACAAATCCGAATACTATGTGGTTTAAAAATCTGCGCATCTATCGATTCACCAAGCGGCCCAGCATTTCCAGCGAGTCGTTGGCCGAGCAACTTGAACAACACCCGTTCAGGCCTTGCTCCAGCGTGGATTTTTCACGATCTGGATGGGTTTCTCCCCTGGGAAACCTGAGCGACCAGCTGGTCCACAGCGTCGGACAGTACCACCTGTTCTGCGCCCGCCGGCAAGAGAAAATCATGCCGGCGGCAGCCGTCAATGAATTAGTTGAGGAAAAAGTTCAGGCCTTTGAAGCACAACAGGCACGCAAGATCTATCGCAAAGAGAAGCTTCGGCTCAAAGACGATGTGCTCCACTCCCTGCTACCGCAGGCGCTGACACGCTCTGCTTATACGTTTGCGTATATCGACAACAGCAACAAATACCTGGTGATTGACACCACAAGTGCTGCACGGGCCGACGATTTTATGGACGCGCTGCGTGCCTCGATGGGCGAACTGGCGGTGGTGCCGCTCGCTTGTCATGGCGATGCTGCCCAGGTGATGACCCGCTGGATTAAAAGCCGAACACCGACGGGATTCGAACTCGACGATGAATGCGAACTCACAAATGAACGGGAAAAACGCAACACGGTCAAATGCAAGAATCAGGATCTTGGCGGTGATGAGATTCGCACTCACCTGAATGCCGGCAAACGGGTTACCCAGCTGGCGCTGGCCTGGCGCAATGCGATTCGCTTTATCCTGACGGATGATTTCACATTGCGACGAGTCAAATTTGAGGACAGCATCAGTGAAGATGCCGGCGATGATGCAGCGGCGCAGTTCGATCAGGACTTTGCCGTGATGACCATACAGGTTACGCAGCTTCTGCAGGAACTACTTGAGGAATTCGGCGGCGTCGCCAAAGCCCGCTAAAAGCCAGCCAGCTTTATTCAATAGTGCGATGTGGCCGTCGCACCTGCGTCATCCGCGTTCGCCAGTAGCTCTCGTCAAGACGCGAAATAGCCACACCATTGCTTTTCGACGCGTGCATGAACTGCTCAGACCCCAGGTAGACGCCCACGTGATTTACGCGCCGACCCGTTCGAAAGAACACCATGTCCCCCGGGCGGGCTTGTTTGATGTCGACGACTTTACCGCTGCGCATCTGTTGCGTTGTCGTGCGCGGCAACTCAACTCCCAGGACAGTTTGGAGCGACTGCTGCACAAACGCAGAGCAGTCAATACCGTTACGATCGTTGCCACCATATTGGTACGGCACTCCCTCCCATGCCAGGAAATGCTCCAGCAGGCGATTGCTGATCAGACCTTGTGAGACTGAGTGCGGTGGTTGCATACCGACGATTGCCGACGATGAAGGCGCAACAGCTACCGGCAAAGGATCCTGCCAGCTACAGCCCGTTAGTCCTGCAAATAGAATCACAATTGCAGCGCCGGGCACAACACCCCTGACACCACCGGACAGCAATTTTTTTGCCATGCACATACTGGCAATTTAGGTCTAGCCACCCACTGCTGTCAATGAAACCGGTCACACTGGCAAAGACAGCCTTTGCAGTGTTGTGTCTATCAAATAGGAATTGTCAAATTCCCAGGGATGAAAATCTTCTGCAAAAAACCGTAGATATTCTTTTTTTTGTACCCGGAGTATGCCGCCCCGGCCAAACAGGTATCTGATGCCACGATACCAGTAAGTCCGCGGTGCGAGTGACCGGCCTTCCGCTTTTTGCATTTTTCGCATGGTTCGGAAGGTGTTCATAAAAAACCGGTACAGCACGTACCGCATCGTGGTACGCAGCATTTTACGTTTACCGCCAACAGCCAGAAACACGTCATAGGCAACCGCTTTATGTTCAGTTTCTTCGACTGCGTGCCACAACCACAGTTGCTGCATCTTTGGGTCGACCCCCTCCAGCCAACGCGCATCCGTCATCACACCGTTGGCAAACAGCGCAGTAAAATGTTCCAGGCACACCGTAATGGACAGCCTGATCAGCGGTGGCAATGCATTGGACTGCCTGATACGCGCCGCGTAGATGGATTCGATGTCGTCTTTATTAAACCCTCGCGCTTTACACAGATCCTGGTTATAACGCTCATGCTCACGTCGGTGCATGAACTCCTGCTGTACGAATTCCAGCGCCTCTTTATGCAATTTGGAGTCCGTGATCTGGGGCAGAAAATGACGGACACTGTCGACAAAGAATTTCTCGCCACGGGGAAAGGACAACGACAATGCATTGCAAAAATCAGTGCGGAAGGCGTCGTCCCCGCACCAGTTTTCAGACAGGAGCCCGTGCACATCGAAAATCACATCACGCGGCAATATCGTGACCGTGTCGGGGGTATGGCTTATTTGGGATTCCTGCACCGCACACCTCGTATCCAACGGAAAATTTAGGTACCGTTAATGCCAACAGGGTAAGTTTAACTGACAATTTTGTCAATAGGGATATCATGACCAAACGCCAGCGCCTTTCCTCTGAAGAGGCTCGCAGACGCATTCTGGAAGCAGCCCAAAAATGTCTTATAGAACAGGGCATTGATGGGCTGCGAATCGCCAATGTGGCGGCAGAAGCCAAGATTGTGCACTCTTCAATCC
>JABDLQ010000060.1 GCA_013002925.1 Gammaproteobacteria bacterium
GTATCCACCGGCACGGACGCAGCCTCGGCGCTGTCGCCAAGATCGCGGCATTCGCTTGCCCGGACAGGGTTGCGTTGGCGGCCCGGCTGGCTCACGATTATATGTGCATGGAGATATCCGTGTTGGTTGGCCGCAGTGCCTGTTGTATGCAGGCCCGGCGGCAGTAAATGAACAAAGCAGAAAATGCAGTCGTGCGCCTGGCCGTGCGGCGTAATATCCAGGTGTGCTGAATGGCCGTATCTGATCAATTCGTTTCTGTTATCGCACCGTTACATAACGATGCGGATATCGTCGATGCATTTACCAAAGAAATGCTGGACGTATTGAAGGCGAATTATTCCAACTACGAACTGGTGCTGGTCGATGACGGATCCAGTGACACTACGGTCATGCACGTCAACGCGTTGCTGTCCCAGCATGAGTGCATAAGATTCGTGCGCTTGTCCAGATCTTACGGCGAGGAAATTGCGGTGTCGGCCGGGCTCGATTCTGTAATCGGTGATTTCGTTGCCATCGTTACCCCCAACAGCGATCCGCCCGGGCTGATACCTGAAATGATAGAGGTCGCGCGATCCGGATACGACATGGTGTTCGGGATAGAAAACACCCGTGCCCGGCCAGGACTGCTGGAACGTCTGGGCTCGGCGGCGTTCTACGGTTATTGCAGCCGGATTTTGAAACTAAAGTTTCCCAGGGGCGCCACTCAGCTGCGGGTACTCACGCGCCAGGCCGTCAATGCGCTGACGCAAATCAGGGATCGGCATCGCTATCTGCGATATACCAGCCATTATGTGGGGTTTGTCAGCAAGAGCTTTAGCTACGATACGATTAACCGGCGCAACCAGATACGCAAACCAGGATTTCTTGAGGCTGCCAACCTGGCTATCAATGTGATCATTTCATCGTCGAAGCACCCGTTCCGCATCGTCACCTGGTTCGGTATTCTCGCCAGCGCTCTGAATTTGCTTTACGTCGGCTACATCATTTTGATCTACATTCTCAAGGATGATGTCGCCGAGGGTTGGACGACTATCTCAATGCAGCAGGCAATCATGTTCTTTTTTGTGTTTATTATTCTGGCCATCGTCTCCGAGTATGTCGGTCACATACTCGATGAGTCCAGGGATCGTCCGCTGTACTATGTGCTCGATGAGAAGACCAGTTCCGTGATGATCGTGGATGAACAACGTCGCAATGTGGTGCGTGATTCAATGCGCGGGAAGCTTGGGTTTCAGCCTGCAAAACGGCCTGATCAGGCCCTCATTGCAGGTGACGACGTGAAAGAAACAGTAGCAGCGCGCGAGACCCCCACCGATCGCGCGGGCGATAGCTAGGCGTGGTGGCGTCAACCAGCGGCGCGGTGTTAGCGGCGCCGGATGTACCCACTTTCGATGTGCGCGAGATGTTTGATCGACGCAATCGTTACTGTGTGTGCGTATTTGTGATCAACGAAGGCGAACGCATTGTCGCCCAGCTTGAAAAAATGCGGCCACTTGCAAACGATTTTGACATCATTATCGCCGACGGCGGGAGTACCGACGGTTCCCTTGCCACCGACGGGCTTGAACGCGCTGGCGTGCGCGCCTTACTCACCAAGACGGGTGCGGGCAAACTGGGCGCCCAAATGCGCATGGCGCTTTTCTACGCGCTGCAACAGGGCTATGACGGGGTGATCGTTATCGATGGCAACAACAAGGATGACCCCGCTGCCATACCGCGCTTCGCGCAAGCGCTGGATAAGGGTTTCGATCATATCCAGGGTTCGAGGTTTATTGCACAGGGCGTGGCCGTGAATACGCCCGTCAGCCGCTTGCTCGGGTTAAAACTTGTCCACGCCCCGCTGGTGAGCCTGGCAAGCGGGTTTCGCTATACCGACACCACGAATGGCTTTAGAGCCTACAGCCGACGATTGCTGGAGGACGCGCGGGTGGCGCCGTTTCGCGAAGTCTTTGCGGGTTACGAACTGCATTATTATCTGGCTATCCGGGCGGCTCGTCTTGGCTTCAAAGTGACGGAAGTGCCCGTCACCCGCGAATACCCCACGCACGGCAAGACGCCCACGAAGATCAGCCCGCTCAAAGGGAACGCGACCATCCTCAAGGCGCTGTTCAAGGCCTGCCTGCATCGCTTCGATCCGGCCGATGTTTGACTCTGCGGTGAATACAAATGCATGACGCGCTAATTGGCTATACCGGTTTTGTTGGCGGCAACCTCGTCCGGCAGCGAGAGTTTGACGACTTCTATAACTCGCGCAATATCGAAGCTGTTCGCGGGCGCAAATTCGATACGGTCATTTGCGCGGGCGCGCCGGCGGAAAAATGGAAGGCAAATCAGAACCCCGAAAGTGATCTCACCAATATCAACTATCTGATTGAAAATCTCGCTCAAATGCAGGCGCGGAAGCTGATACTTGTTTCAACTGTGGACGTTTACGCATCGCCGCACGGCGTGGATGAATTGACGCCCATCGAAACCACGGGCCTGCATGCGTATGGTCGGCATCGCAGAATGCTGGAGGAGTTTGCATCCGCTAACTTTGATGCGCTGATCGTCCGGTTGCCTGGCCTGTTTGGCACCGGTTTGAAAAAAAACGCCATCTACGATTTCATGCATGATAATGATGTTGCCCAACTCGACAGCGACGGCGTTTTCCAGTTTTACTGCCTTGATAATCTGTGGTCGGACATCCAGGTTGCTATTACGCACGGGCTCAA
>JABDLQ010000063.1 GCA_013002925.1 Gammaproteobacteria bacterium
TCACTAATGCACCCCCCGCGGAATTCTGCCGCCCGTACTGATTTTGTATGTCCAATTTGCAATCCATCAGCCCCTGCTTTTATTTTGCGCTGCAACAACTCATCAACTGATGCTTAACTGTTTTACACAAAACACCATTATTTACCGCACTATCCGGTCGATCCGCAGAACTCGCAGAGACACCGCGGCACGCGATCACCAAAAATAATTGCAGTGCACCATGCTGCCATGCCGGCGATTCTTCTGTCGGCCTAACCTCAAAAACCCTCTCTGTCGCCATTTTTTTATCGGTTCTGTGACGCACTTAGGCGACTTTTGCCGCGCACCTTGCCGACAAAATGCGCGACTCCGGCGAGTATTTTCATTTTTTTGGTGGACGAATTGAAAACAGTCACGCCGCGGCGCCGACGCCACCGCTTTTACCGGCCCATAGCGACCCGCTGCACTGGTTGGTCATACAACCTGATGCAGATGCACATCGCGCTGTGGAAACGGTATTGAAATACCTTCTGCGTCAAATTCTTTTTTCACGGATGTGGTGATTTCTCCCCACGTTTTAAAATAATCGCCTGTCAGCGCCCACGGCCGCACCAGAAAATTGACACTGGAATCGCCTAACTCATGAATGGCGATATATGGAGCAGGATCCTGCAGTACGTTCGGGTGATTCGTGACTACGCGCTCAAGGATCGCGTGTGCTTTATCCATGTCATCGGCATACCCGATGCCAAACACAAGATCGAGACGGCGTCGGTTGTTACCCGTGAGATTGGTAATAACACTACTGGTGATTTCGCCGTTTGGCACGATCAGACGCTTGTTATCCGCTGTGTTCAACTCCGTTGCAAACACATTAATCTGCTCCACTACCCCTGTGACACCTGCAATTGAAACCAGGTCACCGACTTTGAACGGGCGATTGGCAATGAGCATGACTCCCGATGCAAAATTTCCCAATGATCCCTGCAACGCCAGACCAATGGCCAGACCGGCCGCAGCAAAAATGGCCGCCAGAGAAGTGGTATCAATCCCCAGTTTCCCCAATACCGCAATCGCTACAAAAGCAAGCAGCAAAACATAGATAATACTCCTGATAAACCGCACCAGGGTTTCGTCTGTTTTCGCCTTGCGCATGCCGCGCGCAAGCAGCGCTGTTGCGAGCTTTGCAGCAAGGTAGCCAACAATCAGAATCGCCAGGGCTGCCACCACTTTCGGGCCCCACGCGAGCAAGGCGTTGTACAGCTTTTCTGTCCACACTTCGAGCTGACCGAGGGATTCGAGATTATTCATAGTAGTTCCTCCATTTTTAAGACCGCGTACCGGGTAACCGCTGATTATCGTGAGCGCCCGCCCGCAATATTCTGCAGATACCAGGCGGGCGGCCATAATACTGGCATTTAGCATTTATACAACGTAAAAGAGGCCTGCTTTTTAAAGGAAGTTCAATGCCCATATCGAATAACAGATCACCATTACGCTGCGCCGGTGTTCCGGAACATTTCAATTTGCCGTGGCGTGAGCTTGCTGAAACAGACACTACCAACACGATCGCCTACCGGGAATATCGTGGTGGTACAGGCGCAATGGTCAAGGCATTGGCAGATGATGAAGTCGATGTCGCTATACTGCTGACCGAAGGTGCGCTGACGAGCATTGCCTCTGGCGGCCAACATCGCATCGTAAAGGTATACGTTGATACGCCACTGGAATGGGGCATTCATGTGGCTGCTGACAGCAGTATCACGGAGATTGAGCAGATTCGCGGTTCACGTTATGCCATCAGCCGCAGCGGTTCAGGGTCCCATATCATGGCGGCGGTGCATGCCGCGGACAGTGGCTGGCCAATTGACCAGCTTGATTTTGTCAAAGTCCGCAACCTGGAAGGTGCCCGGCGCGCCCTGCCCGCCGGTGACGCCGATATTTTCTTTTGGGAAAAAACGATGACCCAGCCTTGTGTCGATAGGGCTGAATTTCGCCGCATCACCACGTTTCAAAGCCCGTGGCCGTCGTTTGTGATCTGTGCTTCAGACTACGTCATCGCTCACCGGCGTACCGCTTTGCGCCAGTTACTGGAACGCATCAATGCCCTCACCAGGAGCTTTATGTCTGATTGTGATGGCGCACTTGCTGTCGCACAGACCTATGATTTGGCATTGCCGATAGTCGAGCGCTGGTTTAACAAAACACGTTGGAATACAGGCTTCAAATTATCTGCACAGACGTTTAGTCAGGTTCTTGATGTATTGGACAAACTTGCACTGGGAGTCGATCGCACCGCAAAAATTGAAAACATGTTGCACCGGCTGTAGTGTAAGAAAAAGGTTTACAGAGTTTATTTCCCATGCAGCGTGACAGTCGATACCAGGTACGCAATCATGACAATGTGTACGCACCGATGCGCAGCAGCCGCAGCATTCGGCGGGACACCCCAACTGAACTCGCCCCTTTTGCCGTAACGCTGATCGTTACTCTTGCGGTCCTGGCAACGGCCAACAACATTGTCGTATTGAACCTGCCCGTTGTGAACGCTATCCTGCAAACCATGGATGGGCTTGTGCCTGGTCTTGTTGCCGCGTTACTGCCCTACTCCACGACTAATGACTGGCGCAACAAATACTGGTTCACGCTGCGCATGCTCGTTTACGTCATGGCGATCATTCTGATGCTACCGGTCGCTACCGTGGGATTCATTTTTCCGCTGGTGCCGGCAACACTGGCCGCATTGCTATCGCTCTCCTACCTGTTGGAACGCGGCATTCGCCGGCAGCTTGTCATCCCTGCAGACTCCTCCAACGGTTGAATCTGACACGAAGCATTTGCCGGGCCTGAGTTTGACAGGGTTGAATTAGGCAGCGTTGAATTTGACACAGTTAAATTTGACTGGCACATAACTGTGACGCGGTCAGCAACCCGCGGCTGCGACTGGTTTTTGTTGGCGCAGGGCTGACGCCGATCGTCACGCTCCTGCCGCCGGCAAAAAAACGGTTGATACCGGTTTTACGCAGCAGAACTCAGGGCCATTCTCAATCCGGATACCGTGAGTAGGTGGGCAGTTCCTGCCCGCAACAGGTCCACGGCATGCGTGAATCATAAAAAATCCGCGCCTGGGGTGAGACTGAAGGCAGCGAATCCAGTGAACCGGCAGGGATAACCGCCATGCTGTTGTCAGGGGCAACGCGTGGCAACGGACTGCCACAGGTGCCACAAAAAACTGTCGCAAACCGTTTGGCATCTGCCACTTTGTAACTGCGCAAGTTCTTTTCACCTGTCAGCCATTCCACGCTTACGGGACGGGCCATCAAAAGATTACTGGCATGACCGGTACCGGTCGCCTTGCGACAACGGCTGCAGTGGCAGTGATAAAATCGATCGGCATCGCCCTCGATGCAATATCGAATCGCACCACACAAACAGGACCCATTAAATTTTTCAGCCACGATAATGCTGATCATTCATCGGTGTACGCACTCAGCGGCGGACACGAGCACATCAGATTGCGGTCACCGTAGACATTGTCGACGCGGCTGACCGGTGACCAGTATTTGTTCGTGCGCAAACCCGGCACCGGGTATACCGCGCTGGTGCGGCTGTAGGGATACGGCCACTCATCGGCACAGGCAACCTGCATTGAATGCGGCGCGTTGACCAGCGGATTGTTATCAGCAGGCCAGGTCCGCGACTCTACCTGGTCTATTTCTCCGCGTATCTGGATCATCGCGGTAATAAACCGTTTGAGTTCTTCCAGTGATTCGCTTTCGGTCGGTTCGATCATCAGGGTGCCCGCCACTGGAAAGGACATCGTGGGCGCATGAAACCCGAAATCGATCAACCGTTTGGCAACATCTTCTGCAGATATCCCGGTGCGCTCTTCGATCTGACGAAAATCGATGATGCATTCGTGGGCAACCAGACCGGCTTTGTCCGTAAACTGGATCCGGTAATGGTCTTTCAGCTGAGCGACGACGTAATTGGCCGCAAGCGCCGCCATTTGCGACGCTTTGCGTAATTCGGCAGCACCCATCATACGGATGTACATCCAGGAGATCGGCAATATGCTGGCGCTGCCCCACGGCGCAGCCGAAACCGCGCAATGGCTGGACTCGCCATTCCAGACGCGGTGTCCCGGCAAGAAGGGTTTGAGATGTTCCGCCACACCTATCGGGCCCACACCCGGCCCACCACCCCCGTGCGGGATGCAAAACGTTTTGTGTAGGTTTAAATGTGACACATCGCCGCCCAGATGACCGGGTTTGGCCAATCCGACCAACGCGTTCAGATTGGCCCCGTCAATGTACACCTGGCCACCGTGCTCGTGGACGATGTCACAAACCGTACCGACTTCTTCCTCAAAAACTCCATAGGTGGATGGATAGGTAATCATGATCGCCGCCAGATTGGCGGAATGATTTGACGCCTTGGCACGCAAATCATCAAGATCGATGTAGCCATTGTCATCACAGGCCACCACAACTACCTGCATGCCGCACATTTGTGCAGACGCAGGATTGGTGCCGTGCGCCGATGCCGGAATCAGGCAGATGTTACGCCCGGTGTCACTGCGACTCTCATGATAAGCGCGTATGGCAAGCAGACCGGCAAACTCCCCCTGTGACCCGGCATTAGGCTGCAATGACACCGCTGCATAACCTGTGATTTTGCACAACCACTGTTCGAGCTGCAGGATCATTGTCGCGTAACCCTGTGCCTGTGAATCCGGGGCAAACGGATGAATGTTGGCAAACTCCGGCCACGACACCGGTAGCATTTCCGCACTGGCGTTAAGTTTCATGGTGCAGGAGCCCAGCGGAATCATCGAGCGATCGAGCGCAATATCTTTGTCCGCCAGCAGGCGCAAATAGCGCAGCATGTCGGTTTCCGAGCGATAGCGATAAAATACCGGGTGGCGCAGTGGTTTGTCCGTGCGCGGCAGGTGCGCAAGGGCAGTCGACGCCTGTGCTGCGGCAAGCTGTGCATCAGTTCCATGAAAAATCTTTAGCAGTAATTGCACGTGCTCGGTCGTACACGTTTGATCAAACGACACACCGATATGCTCATCATCAATGACCCGCAGATTGATGTGGTGCTCATGCGCACGCGCGTGAATCGCCGCAGTGTCTGTCCCGGTTGCTACCGTCAACGTATCAAACCAGGTGTCATTGACGAGCCTGAACCCCAGCGCAAGTATTGAGCGTGCAAATCGGTCGGTCAGGCTGTGCACATTGCTGGCAATCCGCTGCAAACCGGATGGTCCGTGGTATACAGCGTACATACCGGCAATTACGGCCAGCAGCACCTGCGCTGTGCAAATGTTTGAAGTCGCTTTCTCCCGTCGAATGTGCTGCTCGCGGGTTTGCAGTGCCAGGCGGTAGGCCGTGTTGCCCTGCCGGTCGACACTGACGCCCACGATCCGCCCCGGCAACGAGCGTTTAAGTTTGTCGGTGGTCGCCATGAACGCTGCGTGCGGCCCGCCGAACCCCAGCGGCACGCCAAAGCGCTGCGTGTTTCCTACGACGACATCAGCACCCATGTCACCGGCGGGCTTGCACATTACACTGGCCAACAGGTCCGTGGTAACCGCGACCAGACCCTTGTAACTGTGCACATGGTCAATAAAAGACGTGAGATCGACAATCGCGCCACTGGCGCCTGGATTAGCAAAAAGGGCGCCAAAATACTGGCCGTCGAGTACGGCCTCTTTAGGCCCAAGTTCGATCTGGATATTGAGAGGCGCTGCGCGCGTCATGATCACATCGATCGTTTGCGGCATACATTCTTCATCTACAAAAAAACTGCTTGATTTGACGCGCGACATGCGCCGGCACAGCGCCATTGCTTCGGCACTTGCGGTGGCCTCATCAAGCATCGAGGCATTGGCGATATCCATATTCGTCAATTCACAAATCATGGTTTGAAAATTGAGCAACGCCTCCAGACGCCCTTGTGAGATCTCTGGCTGATAGGGCGTGTACGCGGTGTACCAGGCGGGGTTTTCAAATACGTTCCGCTGAATAACGGCGGGTGTATAGGTGCCGTAGTAGCCCTGACCGATGAACGAGCGATGAACCTGGTTGCGCGCGGCAATGCCTTTGAGCTCATCCAGCGCCTGCTCTTCCGAAGCTGGCTCAGGTAGTCCTGACAGGTCGTCATCGCGTATCGATGCCGGCACCAGTTTGTCGGTGAAGTCCTCCAGTGAGGTGTAACCCATCCCGGCCAGCATTTTCTCCGTGTGCTCCGCGGAGGGACCGATATGCCGGCGCGCAAAACTGCTGCGATCTCCATCGGCCGCGTTGGCAGCCGTCTGATTATTATCCTCGGCTGGGGATATTTGGTGTTTAAGCATTTCAACCTCGTGCGAAAAAGCCGGCGGGGAGTTCCCGATACCGTCGTGCGAATTGTGCAAATGATACCCTTCAACGGTTTCTATTGAAACGCGCCAGCCGCTGCTCCGGCATGGAATTATCGGGATTGCTGTCCCGGGCGGTCTGCGGGTACCGGCACGACGCTGGCAAAGTCGCGCA
This sequence comes from Gammaproteobacteria bacterium, assembly GCA_013002925.1. Classification (GTDB taxonomy): domain Bacteria; phylum Pseudomonadota; class Gammaproteobacteria; order Steroidobacterales; family SZUA-146; genus SZUA-146. Next base: position 6,519 of record JABDLQ010000063.1, read on the forward strand.
AATGAGCCACGCATCACTTGCATTTTCTGGCATTATTGACGCCGTACTCTCAGCACCAGGTGCCAGACACTATGACCGATGAAAAAACCGGGGGACGACGCTACTCCAGCGAGATTGTCGATGGCCTCGAACAGGCCCCAAGCCGCGCGATGCTGCGGGCGGTCGGTTTTACCGATGATGACTTCACGCGCTCCCAGATCGGCATCGCCTCGACCTGGAGCATGGTCACACCGTGCAACATGCACATCAATGAGCTGGCAGCACACGCCCGGGACGGCGCAAATGCCGCCGGTGGCAAAGCTGTCGAATTCAATACCATCACGATCTCCGACGGAATTTCCATGGGTACACTCGGAATGCGCTATTCCCTGATCTCCCGGGAAGTCATTGCAGACAGTATAGAGACAGTGGTTGGTGGCGAAGGGTTCGATGGCTTTGTGGCAATCGGTGGTTGTGACAAGAACATGCCCGCTTGTGTGATGGCCATGGTGCGCCTGAACCGGCCATCGATTTTTGTCTATGGCGGCACGATTCTTCCTGGCGCCAAGGGCCGGGACATTGTTTCAGTATTTGAGGCGGTGGGTGCTCGTGCGGCCGGTAATCTGTCCGACGAGGAACTGCTGGAAGTGGAGCGCACGGCCATACCCGGGCCCGGTTCCTGTGGCGGCATGTACACAGCCAACACCATGGCATCGGCCATCGAAGCGTTAGGACTAAGCCTGCCAAACAGCTCCGCGCAAAACGCGATATCCGACGACAAACGGGACGATTCCCGACGCGCCGGCGAAATGGTCGTCAAACTGGTCGAAGCGGACCTCAAACCTTTGGACATCGTGACACTCAAGTCACTGGAAAATGCCGTGACGGTCACCATTGCACTGGGCGGGTCCACGAACGCCGTATTACATCTGATTGCGATTGCCCGCGAAGCCGGCATAGATTTTGGGCTCGATGATTTTACGCGGATTGGCAGACGGGTCCCCATGGTGGCGGATCTGCGGCCCAGTGGCCGCCATGCCATGTCCGAACTGGTGGCCATCGGTGGCATCCGGCCACTCATGAAAATGCTGCTCGATGCAGGACTGCTGCACGGTGACGTTATAACCGTCACCGGGCAAACTCTGGCCAGTGATCTTGCGGATTCGCCGGATTACCCGGCGGGCCAGGAGATTATCCGGCCTCTTGCAAAACCGATCAAAAAAGACAGTCACCTGGTTATTTTGCGTGGCAACGTATGTCCTGAGGGTGCCGTTGCCAAGATCACGGGCAAGGAAGGCACGAAGTTTTGTGGCTCAGCAAAATGTTACGACTCCGAAGAGTCAGCCCTGCAGTCGATTCTGCGTGGTGAGATCAACGCGGGAGATGTCGTGGTTATTCGCTATGAAGGACCCGTGGGTGGTCCGGGTATGCGCGAAATGCTCAGCCCGACCGGGGCTATCATGGGACGCGGTCTGGGAGATAAGGTTGCGCTGATCACCGACGGCCGCTTCTCGGGCGGCAGCCACGGTTTTGTCGTGGGTCATGTAACGCCGGAGGCCGCGCTTGGCGGTCCCATCGCGCTGATTGAAAATGGTGATGAACTGACCATTGATGCGCAATCACGCGAAATTACGCTACACGTGTCCGATGAGGTGCTGGATCAGCGGCGCGCACGACTGAATCGGTCCGGCAAAAAAAATACCGGCTTGCTCGCCAAGTATGCCGCTGCCGTGAAGTCCGCTACGGACGGCGCCGTGACGATACCGCTCGACAGCTAACGAGAACAGCCGGCACGACAGGCAGCGCCTGACTGATCAGACCGACATTCTGCCTTCCGGTCAGTTGTTTTTAATAGCGGTTAAAATGTGCAAGTGCACACCCCTCACAATACGGGTCTTCAGCCTGCAGCGGGGGGCTTATAATTTTTGCGCAGGCCCCGCCAGCACTCCAGGTAGTTGTTTTGCAGCTGCGGCGCTTCCATGGCAAAAGGAGTCGGCTCGATCAGATAACGCGATTCAAACATGAATGCCATGGTGGCATCGATTTTTGCCGGGGTGAGCGAGCCTGCCGAAGCTTTCTCAAACGCATCGGCGTCGGGCCCGTGTGCCGCCATGCAGTTGTGCAGGCTGGCGCCGCCAGGCTCGAACCCGCCGGCTGTTTTGGCATCGTAATCACCGTATATCAGCCCCATGAATTCTGACATGATGTTGCGGTGATACCACGGTGGTCGAAAAGTATTTTCCATGACCAGCCAGCGCGGTGGAAAGATTGCGAAGTCCACATTGGCCACGCCGGCATCACTGCTGGGCGATGTAAGCACCGTGAAAATCGACGGATCCGGGTGATCGTAGCTGATCGATCCGATGGTATTGAACCGGCGCAGATCATATTTGTAAGGTGCCAGGTTGCCGTGCCAACCGACGACATCCAGCGGCGAATGTTGAATCTGCGCTCGAAACAGATGACCTGAGAGCTTGGTCACCAGTTCAAAATCGCCTTCACGATCTTCAAATGCGGCGACCGGATATAAAAAATCGCGCTCGTTCGCCAGCCCATCCGACCCAATCGGACCCCGTTCGGGCAGGCGCAGCATGGCGCCATAATTTTCAAGAACATAACCGCGGGACGGTCCGTCCGGCAGTTCGATACGAAATTTCATGCCGCGGGGAATCACCAGGATTTCACCTGGTTCAGCCAGTAACACACCGCATTCGGTGTGTGCCTGTACGCGCCCGCTCTGCGGTACAAGCATCAGCTCGCCATCGGCATTGTAAAAAAACCGCTCCACCATCGAGGTGTTGGCGAGATAGAGGTGGATGCCAATACCGTGTTGGCCGCGCGCATCGCCGTTGACCGCAAGCGTAGTCAATCCGCTCACAAAATCGGCAGGTGCATCCGGCACCGGAAACGGGTCCCAGCGCAGCTGATTGGGTGTGGTAATCGCTTCAGCATTCGGACCGGTTCGCACCATCCCGTCATCCAGCGGAGTAAACTCACCATGAACCACCGACGGTCGGATACGATAAAACCAGCTACGAAAATTCTCTGCGCGCGGTGCAGTAAATGCCGTGCCGCTGAACTTTTCGGCATACAGACCATGGGCAACCTGCTGTGGTGAGTTCATACCCTCCGGCAGGGTATCGGCTATTGCTTCGCTGTGGTGGGAGTTGGCAAACCCGCTCAAATACTCTAACGCCATGAGTTACGCCTTTTTGACCTGCTGATCGATGGCACCAAACACGCTGTCACCCTGGGGATCCAGCATTTCGATGCGCACCCGATCACCAAATTTCATGAACGACGTTTGCGGTGCACCGTGTTCAATCGTTTCCAGCATGCGCTTTTCGGCAATGCAGCTTGATCCGAGGCTGCGATCATAGTTGGAAATAGTGCCAGAGCCGATGATGGCACCAGCCCCGAGCCGCCTGGTCCTGGTGACATGCGCAATCAGCTGATTAAAATTAAAGGTCATATCTACGCCGCAATTGGGTCGCCCGAAGAGCTCGCCGTTGTAGTGCGTCAGCAGTGGCAGTTTGAACGTACCGTCTGTAAAGTGTTCGCCGAGTTCGTCAGGCGTTACTGCCACCGGAGAGAATGCCGTCGCCGGCTTTGACTGATAAAAACCGAATCCTTTGGCAAGTTCACCGGGGATCAGGCCGCGCAGTGACACGTCGTTCACGATCATCAGCAACCTGATGTAAGACCCCGCGTCGTCTGCAGTGGTACCCATCGGCACATCACCAGTGATCACTGCCGTTTCTGCTTCCATGTCGATTCCGAATTCTTCACTGGGCACGACGATGTCATCGCATGGGCCGATGAAATCATCCGAGCCGCCCTGATACACCAGCGGATCGTGCCAGAAGCTCTCTGGCATGGTTGCACCACGTGCCTTGCGGACCAGTTCAACGTGATTCACGTACGCGCTACCATCGACCCAGTGATACGCACGCGGCAATGGCGAATGGGCCAGGGTCGGATCAAACGCTTCGGTATTCGCGGCTGTGCCGTCCTGCAACTTTGCGAAGCGCTCCGCGAGGCGCGGCGCCAATTCGCTCCAGTTATCGAGGGCGGCCTGCAGCGTAGGTGCAATATCCTGCGCGCAAGCAGCCGTTGACAGATCGCGACTGACCACAACCAGGCGGCCGTCACGCGTGTTATTTTTTAGTGTAGCGAGTTTCATGTGCATTCCACGATGGGTCTGAATTTTGATGGCCGGTAGTTTAACACGCCAGCCAGGCTCATGAGGGGTGCCTTCTGCAGGCTTCAGCACGATCCTTGAGCCGGTTTTATGACAGCGTTTAGCCTGCCCGGCACTACACTGCTAAATGAGTGCCCTGCCATTTGATCTTCGCCATAAAATGCGTCAGGCGGCTGCCGATTAAAGTCCTGATGGCTACCAGCAAGGCTACCGGGTAGCCGCTTGACGGTTATTCGACCCTGGCGCAACAGAAAGTTTGCAGCGGGTGTCAGGGGGTGGCGTGGTCTACGGAGATGCCCAGATGCTTTGCGTGGAATGCGATGTGTTCGCCGATAAACGTGGCGATAAAAAAATAACTATGATCATAACCTTCCCGCATATTGAGCAGCAGAGGAAAATCACTGTCCTCACAGGCCGATGCGAATAACTGTGGATTGAGCTGCTCGTCCAGAAATTCATCGGCGGTTCCCTGATCGATCAGCATTGGTGGTGGGTCTTCCGCGCGATACAGTAACGCCGTGGCATCGTAGGTTTCCCAGTCGCGCTGGTTATCTCCGAGATAACGGCCCAGAGCTTTTTGACCCCAGGGGCAACGGCTTGGTGCACAGATAGGTGCAAATGCAGAGACGCTGGCATACTGACCCGTGTTCCTGAGCGCCATGGTCAACGCCCCGTGCCCTCCCATCGAATGACCCATAATGGCAGCGCGCCCTGGATCTACCGCAAAACTTTCGTTTATCAGCTGCGGTAACTCCTGCGTAATATAGTCATACATATTGT
>JABDLQ010000085.1 GCA_013002925.1 Gammaproteobacteria bacterium
ATTATATTTTTGACTGCGCGCGATAGTGAACTCGATGCCATTTCGGGGTTGCGGCTCGGTGCCGATGACTATCTGACAAAAGACATTACCCTCAGTCACCTGGTGGCCCGGGTCGTCGCACTGTTCCGGCGCACCGAGGCCCTGCAAAAAGACGATAAGGAAGAGAGCAACATTGCACGCGGACATTTGCGCATTAATGTTGACCGCATGGTCGTCAGCTGGCGTGAGTTCGTCATTCCGCTGACTGTGACCGAATTCTGGCTGGTGTATGCATTGGCGCGCTATCCAGGGCATGTAAAAAATCGTCAGCAGCTCATGGATGCGGCCAACGTGGTTTTGGATGACAATACGATCACCTCGCATATCAAGAGACTGCGCAAGAAATTTCTCGCAGTGGACCAGGATTTTGACTCTATTGAAACAGTCTATGGCATGGGTTACCGCTGGAAAGGTGATGCGGTATAGGCGCACGGCAACGCCAATACGATGAGCCTGCGTAAACAGCTGTTGCTGGTCAGCCTGCTGACATTATTTCTTCCCTGGGCCGGTTGTCAGTACATCACAGAGCTGGAAACGGCGTTGCGGCAGGGTCAGCAAAAGAGCCTGATGGATAGCGCCAACGCGCTTGCAAGCATATTGCAGGAACGCCGGCAGCTGCTGTACCGGTTTCGCTCTAACCTTTCCGCAGACGCCGATCCCGTACGCGATCTGTATGCCCATCCGCTGACCACAGCCATCACGATTGACGGTTATAACGATGAATGGGGACTGGAGGCTAATCAGCTTCACCATCTGCGTGGCGGCGAAACCACTGATGGTTCACTGGCAATCACGTTTGCCGTTGGCGCCGACCGCAACTTTCTGTATCTGTTTCTGGAGGTCACCGATGATCAGGTGACTTACAGGAACGATGCCCGTGGCCCGGTACACGATGCGATTGCACTGATCTTCTGGGACAGCATGGAAAATTTTGCACGGTTTTCCCTGGAAACTGACGCACCCGGCGAGATGCAGGCATCGGAGCCTGATGCACCTGCACAACACGCCTCACGAGCCCGGCAGGTGCTGGCCAACTGGCAACAAACTTCTACCGGCTATCATGTCGAGATGCGCATACCGCAATCAATCACCGGACCGCGTTTTGGCTTCGCGGTCATCGACGGAGATGCACAGCCGCTCGATCCATTGCCCTACCTGGGCACTATCGATCCCTACGACCCAAATCCTCTGCCGGGCCTGCTGGTGCAACCGCTGCCTGAGCTCACCAGTAATGTTAATGATCTGAGTCAAAGAGACCGGCGGCTGCGGATTGTCGATCGCCATGGTTGGGTGCTGGCGGAGGGTGGACAGTTGCGCCCGGCGCTCTCGGGCAACCCGCAGGAGGTTTCTCTGCTCGATCGGGTGTATCGCCGCATTCTTGACCCCGGATTGCGCGACTATCCTGACAATAATAAACAACCGGGTAAAATCTTTGGTCCCGAAGTAGCGTCGGCATTGCAGCGTGGTGTCAGCGACAGTATCTGGTATCAACCTGAAGATCTCGACTACGCAGTAATTTCGGCAGCAGCGCCTATCTACGACGGCGATAATATTGCTGGTGCGCTGATCCTCGAGCAAACCAGTGCGGAAACACTGCTGCTTACAAACAATGCACTCACGCGCATCCTGAGCGTCACCCTGTTTTCGACCGCGTTTGTTGTAGCCGGCCTGTTGGGCTTTGCAACGCTGTTGTCGTTGCGAATTCGCCGTCTTCGCAATGCGACCGAGCATGCCATGGAAGATGATGGCCGTCTGCACACAGACTTTCCCGGTGCCAGCGCAAGAGACGAGCTGGGTGACTTGTCACGCAGCTTCAAGAGCCTGCTACTGCAGCTCAATGCCTATACCGAGTATCTCAAGTCACTCGCCAGCAAGTTGTCGCACGAACTGCGCACACCGCTGGCAGTGGTACAGTCATCGCTGGATAACCTGCACAGTCAGGAACTGGGCGATGACTCAAAAGTTTATGCCCAACGTGCGACTGCCGGGGTTGCACGGTTGCGCCATATCGTCAGCGCCATGAGCGCTGCAAGCCGGGTGGAGCAAAGCATTGCCACTGCTGAATTCGACCGCTTCGACTTGGCCAGACTGATCTTCGATCTTGCCCACGCATACCAGGACACTTATGCAGACAGAGTCATCGTAGCAACGGGCCCGGACGACCCGTGTCCATTCTCAGGCGTTGCGGATTTACTTGCCCAAATGATTGACAAGCTGATTGAAAATGCCGTCGACTTTACTCCTGCCGGCGGAGTCATACAGTTCAACCTGGAGCAGTCGCCGCGTCACTATGTGCTCGCAATCAGCAATGAGGGTCCTCCGTTGCCGGCCAATATGGCCGATCGTTTATTTGATTCGCTCATCTCGGTGCGCGATGCCGGTGGTTCATCGACTGATAGCACGCACCTGGGATTCGGGTTGTACATTGCCAAACTGGTTGTGCAATTACATAGCGGCACCATCAGCGCACATAACCTCAGAGACGGTGGCGGTGTAGAATTTAAAATTGTGCTGCCACGGCATGCAGACAAGGCGACCTGAGAGGCTACGACCCGTCGTTGGTGAATAGAATAGGTTTTTGCGCATCGACGGGTGGCGCATCAAAGATGACTCGCCCGTTTTCATACACGGTGATCGCAGCGAGCCCGGCGTCGGACGAAACCTGCAGTCGTACCCGCTTTAACTCGCCGCCCTGAAACGAGATGCTGGAGGAGCCTGTTCCTGACAGATCCCGCACGCGCTCCTCACCGTTGACAACAAATGTATAGCTGCCGGTGTACCGCACCGGTACTGGCGTTGACGAACCAATGACCACGATCTGATAGTCGCGCAACTTTGCTGTGCTGTTGTCGCACGCGCACCCGCTGACGAGCAGCACCGCAGGAAGTAACCACCAGGCCCGCAATAGACGTGCGGCGATCGACATGATTATTGTGCTGCGATGCCCGTAAGGCTTACCTGGCCTGATTTGCTAAACGGAATCGGGTTCACAAAAGGCATATCCACGGCGATATTACCGGTTACCGAGTAGTCAAGACTCTCGGGGCCCTGGCGGATAACACTGTAAATTTGCCGCGCCGACTCCAGCAAGTTCGTTGAGATATCAATGCCTACCAGGTCCTCCCCTCTCGCCGGAACTGAAAACGCATTGGGTGTCACGCCGCTGGCGAAATCTACCCCGGCCAGTGTAATCGCGTAATCAATCCCTTTGATCGGCACAGCGATCGAGTTCGGGTTTTGCACTCTCAGTGTCAGGCGGTAGCGCTGTTCCAGCAATCCTGCCTGTAGCAACTGGACGTTGGCCAGGCTGACTTTCGGTGGATCAACGATCCCGCCGAGCGAGGAGCAACCGGCTGCAAGCGTCACCAGCAGTAACACACTCAGTGCGCGCTGGATTTTTCGAGGTAAAATTGGCATGTCTTTCTCCAGAGAAACTTCGGGAATTATACGGATTCATGTCCGGTAAAACGCGACATTAAACGACAATCCGTACTTTTTTTGCATCGTTGACAGCATTTCTGAGCCAGTCTGACAATATGAGACCGCTGGTTGGATATGCGATAGCGATGTGTCGTTACCTGTGTCTTGCCGTCCGATTGCCGGTCGGTAAAGGAACGTCGGCGCATCAGCATTCGTTCAACGGTGTGCATGGCTGATCGACCTGAAGCGCCAGCACAGCAATGCCGCTGACACAGTCAATCCGGCCGCCAGACCACCCCAGACACCCTGCCCTCGCCAGTCAAGCTGAGTGCCGAAATACCATGCCACTGGAAAACCAATGACCCAGTATGAAAACACATTGATGTAAAACGGGACACGCGTGTCCTTAAAACCGCGCACCGCGCCTGCGGCGCCCACCTGCATCCCATCGGCAATCTGAAATACCACGGCCATGGTCAGTAGTTGGGCCGCAATGATCCGCACCGCCTCATCATCGACATAGAGTGTTGTAATCGGGCCGCGAAACAGGAGCAATACGAGCGCTGAAAAGGCCATGAATATACTGCATATCGCAATTCCAACCCACCCGGTAAAACGCGCTCGTCGCAGGTTTTCCGCGCCTACGGCCTGGCCGACACGAATCATGATCGCTGAATGTAGCGCCAGAGGAACCATAAACATGGTGGATGCGTAATTGATCGCAACAGAATGGGCGGCGGCCTCATTGGCACCCAAAGTTCCCATGATCAGACCGGCAGCGCTGAACAGGCCGACTTCTGCAGAAACACTGCCACTGATTGGTAGCCCGACCCCGAGGATTTCGCGCAGGCGTACCGGATGCGGCCACTCGAATCGTTCAAAGAGATTGATGCGTGCATATATTTTTCCGGTTTTGACAAAGTACAGCAACATGCCAAGAAATGTACACCACATGGCAATGGCGGTAGCGTATCCGCAACCGACGGTTCCCAGGGCAGGGGCACCAAAGTTACCAAACATCAGAACGTAGTTGCCCAGTGCGTTTACACACAGGCCCGCCAATGCAATGAACATGATGGGTTTTGTATGGCCGATACCCTCACTGATGTAGCGCAGCCCCAGGAACGCATAGATTGCAAACGTGCCGAACGACAGCGCACGCAAGTAGCCATGCGCGATGGGAATCAACTCTGCCTGAATTCCAATCACCCGCATGACATTGTCGGCCCCATGACGCAGGAACAAAAATATGCCCGTTGCGATAAAAAAACCGAGCCACAGGCTTTGCCGACCCGTTTCGCCAATTTGTCGATCTTCACCCGCACCGTCGAGCTGTGCGGTGATGGGATTCAGCGCCATGAGTATTCCCATGCCCGCCAAAAACACGAATGCCCAGATGGTGTTGCCGACACCCACGCCGGCAAGATCAGCCGCTCCGATCTTGCCCGTCATTATAAAATCTATAAACGTATTCAGACCGGTGATGACATTGTTGACGATCAGCGGCAGTCCCAGGGCAATCAGAGCCCGACTTTCCGCAATGATCTCGTTACGCTGAATCTTTGCTGTCACAAGTGCGGTCGACTTATTGGTATCATGCGGGGTCAATCACTCTAGCACAGTAATTGTGCGAGATATCAACGGGCCGTTTGCCCGGGTCTGGAGCCTTTTATGAACAGCACACATAGAAAAGTCGCGATACTGGGCGGCACCCGCATCCCTTTTTGCCGCTCGCATACCCAGTATGCAAGTGCCTCGAATCAGGACATGCTCACCGCAGCACTCGCCGGCATCGTGCGGCGCTTCGATCTGCACAATGAGGCTCTGGGCGACGTCGCCTGCGGCGCGGTGATCAAACACTCAAAAGACTGGAATCTGGCGCGGGAGTCTGTCCTTGGCTGCGGATTATCTGCATCAACACCCGCATTTGATTTACAGCGAGCCTGTGGTACCTCACTCGAAGCTGCGATTTTACTGGGCAACAAAATTTCAGTTGGCCAGATTGACTCGGCGATTGCCGGAGGGTCGGACACAACCAGCGATGCGCCTATCGTCTATCCCCGGGCGTACCGCGAAATGCTGATGCAAGCTTATCGTGCGCGCTCGATGAAAGATCGACTGGCCGCTTTTACACGCTTTCGCCCCGGTCACCTGGTGCCTGAATATCCTGGTGTCAATGAGCCACGCACAAAATTATCCATGGGTGAGAGCACCGAGATGATGGCCAAAGAGTGGGGCATTAGTCGCGCGGAACAGGACGCATTGGCATTGGCCAGTCACGAAAAAGCTGCTGCTGCGTACGACAGTGGTTTTTTTGCCGATCTGGTCGTGCCGTTTCGGGGTGCATCAACAGACAACAACCTGCGTCGTGACAGCTCGCTGGAGAAGCTGGCAAAACTAAAACCCGCATTTGATCGTAAAAGCGGAAACGGTACGCTGACCGCGGGCAACAGTACGCCATTGACCGATGGCGCTGCCGCGGTACTGCTGTCATCGCAAGAGTGGGCTGCGGCACATAATCTGGACGTGCAGTCATACCTGACGTACGGCAAAGTTGCCGCAGTCGATTTTGTCGAGAGTGAAGGACTGCTGATGGCGCCTGCGTACGCGGTATCCGCAATGCTCGAAGATGCCAGTCTGACTTTGCAGGACTTCGATTTTTATGAAATTCATGAGGCCTTTGCCGCGCAGGTGTTATGTACATTGCGGGCCTGGGAGTCAGAAGATTTCTGTCGCAACAAGCTTGGCCGCGACGCCGCGCTGGGTAGCATCGACATGACAAAACTCAATGTAACCGGCAGCAGCCTGGCCCTAGGGCATCCATTTGCTGCTACCGGCGCAAGAATTCTGGCCACTGCGTCAAAACTGCTGGAACAAAAAGGCTCCGGGCGCACTCTGATATCGATATGTACCGCAGGTGGCATGGGGGTCACCGCAATTATTGAACGCTAGCAGAGCGCTAATCCGCCAAAGATACGAAAGGTATGCCGTTTACCCTGACCCACGTCATTGCCATCGTTCCAGTGAAAAAAATACCGGTCTTGTCGCGACTGTCTTTTTCTGCGCTTGCCATTGGCAGCATGGTTCCGGATGCTCCGATTTTTTTCACATTCGCCAGCAGTTATGAAACGACTCATTCGCTCACCGGAATAGTATCGGCCTGTCTGCCGCTCGGCCTGCTGTTTTACGCCCTGTTTCAGTGCGCTATCCGTACCCCGTTACTTGAGATAATGCCCCGGTCGGTGGCCAGTAAACTCGGCGAGCGCAAACGACATTCACCGGGTTACCTTGCTGGTGTGGCGCTTGCAATTGTGCTGGGCGCAGCAACCCACCTGTTTTGGGATTCGTTTACTCATCCGGCCGGCTGGGGCACGCGCATGGTGCCAGCATTGGCGCAATTGTATGAGTTGTTCGGTGGACGCATTGGAGGTTACCGCTTGTTTCAACACGGCAGTTCCGTGGTGTGTCTGCCGTTGATGGCATTTTTGCTGTGGCGCTGGGCGCGGCAGTCAGACGGCCCCGTGCATGCGTCGGTGTTGCGGCTGTCGCCCTTGGTCAAACTGTCTTTGTCCGCGCTGGTGTTTGCGGCACCGGGGTTGTATGCAATTGCCGAAGCATGGGCAGTCACACAATCCGTTTATTACGGGATAGGATTTGCCGCCCGCAATTACGGTACCTACCTGGCCATGACAACCATTGCCGGCGCTGCGTTGATACACGTTTGGATAGCATTGGCCCGCAGCAAACTGTTAACCTGAATAAACGCTAAACTTTTGTGCGTCGCGTCAACCTCCGCGCCCAATCCCTTTGTTGCGACGACCGACAAGAAAACGCATGATGAGCCTTTGATTACCGCCCGGTACATTCCCGTTTGCATCGAAAGGCTAAAAAATAATGGAAGCATTTAATCACTTTCTGGAAACTGT
>JABDLQ010000088.1 GCA_013002925.1 Gammaproteobacteria bacterium
GGCACACAAGTCCACCGCGGGTTAGCAGGTTTTCGCGTCTGCGATGCTAACCACCGTCGACCGCTGGTCAGCCGGTCCTGGCATTAACGGTGTCACGCGATCGCCGGATCGCCAGCCGCCATTCGCACTGGTGAGTCTGCGGGAGTGTGCAATATTCTGGTGTCGTTAATCCCGAGTGGCGAATGTTGAGTGTATGGGTTGTTATTGTCGCTGAAGTGAACAGCAGGAAAGAACTGCTTATTTTCGCGATGTAAATCACCTGTATTTTTTTCTGCAGGCTGCAGCGCAAATTTGCATGGGGAGTCCGTGTTGCGGTAGAGGGCGTATCTACGTTGACTGCATTTTAGGTGAGCAGCGGCGTGCGATCAGACGCACAAGGGGTGCACTCAGCAACGGCACCACACTGGCGCAGAGGATTAACAGCCAACCTTCCGTGCCCGGGGCGGAAAGTTTCATGATCTGATTCAGTGGTGGCAGATAAACCGCGGCGAGCGTTAGCAAGCCGCATATTATTAATGCAAGCCAGATCCACGGATTACGCGTGATTTCATTGCGTATTGGATGCGCGACCTCATCGCGCATATTGAAGACGTGCCACATTTGTGCCAGCGCCAATGTGCAAAACGATATGGTTATGGCGGCGTCTGTGCTGAAATTCAGGCGGTGGACAGCAAACCACATGGCCAATAAAACGGTTGCCGACATGATGCCGGCATGCAGTGCAATACGCAGCCAATGATAGCGGGTCAGAATGGGTTCGTCGGTGGGGCGCGGTTTTTGTTGCATAAGAGAATCTGCACCTTCGCCGACACCAAGTGCCAGTGCCGGAAATACATCGGTGACCAGGTTCAGAAACAGTATTTGCAGCGGTAGCAACGGTAAAGGAGCTCCGGCCATCGTGGCAATACTAATGATCAATACCTCACTGATGTTGCAGGAGAACAGGTACACGACAAATTTGCGAATATTCTGGAATATCGCGCGCCCTTCCGAAATCGCATCCACAATAGTGGCAAATTCGTCGTCCTGCAGAACCATCGCTGCGGCTTCTTTGGCCACTGCAGTGCCGCGCATTCCCATGGCAATGCCGATATCGGCTTTGTCCAGCGCCGGTGCATCATTGACACCATCGCCAGTCATTGCAACGGTCTGTCCTTGCTGTTGATAAAAATCAATCAGATGCAGTTTTTGTGCGGGAGTAACACGCGAAAATACGCGGGCGTTCAGTAGCGATTCTACAGAATTGGCTGCCAATTTAGCGTCCAGCTCTGTGCCGCCGACAAAGGCATCCGATTTGGTCTCCGCATCTGTAATGGCCACAGTCGATGCGATGTTGCGCGCGGTCGCAGCATGGTCACCGGTGGCCATGATTACGTTGATTCCGGCGCTGTGACAAACTTCGATGGCTTCTTTCACGCCTTGTCTCGCAGGGTCTTCCATACCAGCTACGCCATGCAGCGTCAGTCCTTCAAAGCAGTTGCCGGCGGCATCATTGGTGCGTTTTGCGGCAACGGCCAGTGTGCGCAAACCGCGTTGACCGAGTTGTTCGGCTGCCGTTAACCAGTGGTCCCGCTCCTCCTGCGATAGTGGATCCTCCTGGGCGCCCACGCGCACAGTTGTGCACAGTGGAATGACGGATTCAGGTGCGCCCTTTACGGCAATCAGAATGTCGGCGTCTTTCTGATGACGGGTGGCCATCAGCTTTGTATCAGGGTCAAAAGGTACTTCGCTGATTTCGGGATGAGCTGTAATAAGGTCTTCCCGCCACAAATTGCGCGCTGCTGCCGCTACCAGTAGCGCAACCTCGGTTGGGTCTCCGGTAGTGTGGCGGGTCCCATCGTCAGACATCCGCAAAGACGCGTTGCTGCACAAAGATGAAATTGTCAAAAACTCATCGAGCAACTGCAGTTGATTCGTTTCCGGACTATGCTCGCCTGCAAAATATTGTCCAGGAGATGAGCGGTCAACTCCCTTCACCGTGAGCTCGACGTTTGCCAGAAGTACGCTGGTCACAAACATATGATTTTCTGTGAGTGTGCCGGTTTTGTCCGTCAGAATCAGGCCCGTGGATCCGAGCGTCTCAACGGCAGACAATCGAGCGACAAGTGCATTGCGCCGCGACATGCGCCACATGCCGCGCGCCAATGCAATGGTCGCAACGATTGGTAATCCTTCAGGAATGGCTGCGACGGCAAGTGCGATGGCAACTTCAATCGACAGAAGTACATCGCGCCCGACCAGCACACTGCCACCAGCAACGAGGATCGCCAGCAATATAACTACCCAGGCCAACCGGTTACCCAGCGTTCCAAGACGTTTTTCGAGCGGCGTCCGGTGTGTGTCGGCAGAGGATATTAGCTTGGAAATTTTTCCAAGTTCACTGGCGTGGCCAGTTGCAGTGACAACACCACGAGCGGTGCCGCGTGTAATCGCGGTGCCTTTGTACGCCATGTTTTCCCGGTCGGCCATCTGCGCGTCCGCAGGTAACGTGTCGGTATGCTTGCGTACGGGAATTGATTCACCGGTCAGTGTAGACTCGTCGGCCTGCAGTCTGGCAGCCTCTATGAGGCGCATATCTGCGGTAACGATATCGCCTCCTTCAAGGCAGACGACGTCCCCCGGGACGAGAGTTTCGGCCGCTACCATGTTAGTCACGCCATCGCGCAATACGCGCGTTTGTGTCCGGCCAAGTCGTCGCAATGACTCCATGGAGCGCAAAGCCCGCCACTCGGATATAAACCCGATCATCGTATTGATAATTATGACTGCAAATATTGCAATGCCTTCAAGATAATCCGAGAACAACATGGCGAGGGTTGCCCCTGCGAAAAGAAGCAGGACAATGACGCTTTTAACCTGATCCAGCAGAATTGCCAGCAGTGATTTTGGCTGGGAGATCTTCAGTTCGTTGTAACCAAAATCCTGGAGCCGTCTTAGTGCTTCGGAATCACTCAATCCTCTGGATGGATCAACGGCTAGCTGCTGTACGACAGCGGCCGATGACACAGACCAGGGATGTACTGCCGTTAATTCGTCTGTAGAGGACGACGAGTTTTTCATGATTTGGCGCTGAGTGTGCGCATTAGTGCCATTAATTGGAGGTAGCTCTCGTATCGGCGCGCGCTTATCTGGCCGTCTGCAACCCGTTTTTTTACCCCGCAATCGGGTTCGTTTTCGTGGCGGCAATTGCTAAAGCGGCAACCCTCGGCGGCAGCGAGGATCTCGACGTAGCCATTTGGCACCTGTTCCTGCTTTAATGGCGGCGGTGCAAAATCGCGAACGCCGGGAGAGTCGATCAGGGCACCAGCTGTATGGTCCTGGTCGTCCAGATAATACAGATAGCTGGCGGATGTGGTGTGGCGCCCAAACTTGCCCGAATCGGACAGGGCGCCGGTTTCCTGATGAATGCCAGGTAGCAGCGCATTGAGCAAAGACGATTTTCCGACACCGCTTTGACCTACCAGTATGCTGGTGCCGCCTGCGCACATGGTTCTTAAACTATCCAACCCGGCACCGGATTTTGCGCTTGTCAGGGCCACCGGGTAGCCAAGGTCCTGCAGTTCACGAAGCCACGCAGGCAGCGGACCGGTGTCGGTGTCTGTCTTGTTATAAATCAGTGCGCAGTTGATTTGTAAATGTTCAGCAGCGGCAATATAGCGATCGATCAGAAACGGATCAGCCGGAGGTGAGTGAGAGAAGACCACAATTAACTGGTCGAGGTTGGCTGCTACTGGCTCCTCTTTACCACGCCGATTCGGTCGCATCAGCACATTGTCGCGTTCCCCGATCCCGGTCACTGTGCCATCGACCTGGTCCGACTCGAGCGGAATCCAGGTTATGCGATCACCGCAAACCGGGCGAATTTTACGTCCCAGCATCCGGCACTGAAACCTGTCCCCGTTGTCGGTTTCGATCAACACCTGGCGTCCAAAGCCGGCGACCACCAGCCCGGACAAGTCAGCTGGTGACGTGCTCATGCCTGTGCGGGCCTATGATCCCAGCAGTTTTTCAAGGCGTGCAACACGCACTGGCCCAGGAGGGTGGGAGTCATAAAAGCGGCTGTGTATTTCGTCGGGTACCAATGTGGAGGCATTGTCACGATAGAGTTTGGCCAATGCGCTGATCAACGCGCTGGCATCACTTTGTTCATGCGCATATTCATCGGCTTCGAACTCATGTTTACGCGAAATGTAGGCGCTTATTGGCGTTATAAAAAATGTGAACACGGGGATGACCATCATGAATAACAGCAGGGCCATATAACTGGATGGTTGTGTCACGCCGAGGCTAGTATAAAACCAGCTTTGCTCTTTAAGAAATCCCAGTACGGCTAGCCCCACAAGCCCGAGTACAAACCCGGTGATCAGACGTGAGCGAATATGTTTACGGCGAAAATGTCCCAGCTCATGCGCGAGCACCGCTTCAATTTCGAGCGGCTCCAGACTGTCAATGAGGGTGTCAAAAAATACGATGCGTTTATTGTTTCCCACGCCTGTGAAATACGCATTACCATGCGTAGAGCGGCGCGAGCCATCCATAATAAATATGCCTTTGCTTTGAAATCCGCAGCGTTGCAACAGGGCTTCAATGCGCTGCTTGAGCGATTCGTCAGACAGTTCTGAAAATTTATTGAAAAGCGGTGCAATAAAAGCCGGGTATGCCCAGGTGATCGCCAGTGAAAATGACACCCATACCAGCCAGGCGTAGATCCACCAATAGCTACCGGCAGCATCCATGATCCAGAGAATCAGCGCCAATAGCGGTGTGGCGAGTAAAAACCCGACCAACCAGCCTTTGAGCATATCGGCGACATAAAGGGCGGGCGTGGTTTTGTTAAATCCGAAGCGCGCTTCGACGCCAAACGTCCGATATAGCGACAGTGGCAGGGACAGCAACGACATAATTAAAAATGCACCCAGTATCACCGCTACACCGGTGAGTATCGGGCCGTAGCCGAAGCCTGATATCCAGCCGTCGAGAAGCTGTAAGCCACCGCCGATGGTCCACGCAAGCAGGAGCGCGGCATCGATCACGATGTCCAATATTCCCAGACGCGCACCCACCGCCGTATAGTCACTGGCTTTTTTGTGATCTTCAATGCTGATCGAACGGTCAAATGGTGGAGGAACGTGATCGCGACGGGTTTTCATCGCCTGTAGCTGACGCCATGACAGCCAGACGCGCAGGATTGTGCCTGCCACGAGCAATACCAGAAAAAGTGTTTTGAACCAGTGCATTCAGTTTCGCCTTGCGATTTCTTGCGAGCGCCACAGCTTAGCCAATGGTAGTATTTCGTGCAAGCTGCAAGGGGTAGGAAAATAATGTCAAATGCGGAGCAACACCTGATTTGGATCGATCTCGAGATGACCGGGCTGGATGTAAACACGGACCGGATCATTGAGATAGCAACCGTGGTTACTGACCAGTACCTGAATGTACTCGCAGAGGGGCCCGTAGTGGCCATACACCAAAGTGCGGCGGTTATGCAGGCGATGGATGAGTGGAACACGCGGCACCATGGTGATTCGGGACTCACACAACGGGTTGCACAAAGCCGTGACAGCGAGGCGGATGCAGAAAGAAAAACCCTGGAATTTTTACGCCATTGGGTGGGGCCGGGCGTTTCCCCGATGTGTGGCAACTCCATCTGTCAGGATCGCCGTTTTATGGCCCGGTTGATGCCGGATCTGGAAGCCTATTTTCACTACCGCAATCTGGATGTCAGTACACTCAAGGAGCTGGCCAGCCGCTGGGCACCCTCGGTGGCGGCTGGCTTTACCAAAAAAGGAGCTCACCTTGCGTTGAGTGATATTCACGATTCAATCAATGAGCTACGTCACTATCGCGATCATTTGTTTGATCTCGGGCTGTTTGCCCCGGAGCATCAGGCCAGTTAATGCAGCACTGGTCCGAGGCGGCAGCGCGCAATCAATGGCCAATACTGGAGGTGTTACGCAAGGTACTACCTCTTGAGCAGCCGGTGCGCGTGCTCGAAATAGGTTCCGGCACCGCCCAGCATGCGGTGTGCTTTGCCCAATATCTGGACAACCTCGAATGGCAACCCAGCGATCTCGAAGAAAACTTTCCGGCGATAATCCAGACCTTGGCGCAGCACCCCCATCCACGCGTGCGGTCACCGCTGGTGTTGTCAGCCCGATCCCTGGCCGCTCACAGGGCCGACACTGATGTCGTCTACACCGCCAACACGTGCCATATTATGGCGTGGTCTGATGTTCAGCATATGGTCGCAAATGTGGGCCGGTTGCTGGCACCGGGTGGCCGCTTCCTGATCTATGGTCCGTTCCTGGTCGGAGGACAACCGGACTGCGAGAGCAATTACCGGTTTGACCAGTACCTGAGCCAGGTAAATCCGCATCAGGGTCTTCGTGGTCGTGAAGATATCGCCTGGCTGGCGGATCGACACGGGATGTCTTTGGTAGCACGATTTGGAATGCCTGCGAATAACCAGATGCTGGTATTCGAAAAACGCAGCTTATCGAGCGCCTAGCAGGATTGTTTCGGCCGGCTTTATAAAACGACGTGTCCCGTTATTTTTGTCAACAGCATGCGCCCGCCAATGTTGCGTACCGTGGAGGTGTTGCTGGAGGCCTGGCGGATGACTTCGTCTCCCAACGATCCTTCCTCACGTATGGTGGAAGTGACGACCGCGTGATCCGTATGCAGCACGATGTTCATCTCGTCACGTGCATAGTCATAGGTATCCCAGACCGACCAGCTTTGAAGAACAGACGACACATAGTCTTCTTTATTCATTTCCACGCTGATTGTCTGGTCGTCGGTGACGACAGTGATCGCGACCTTGACGTCGTCGGCCAGCAGTGACGCCAGTGAGTCGATGTCACGTTCTGCCGATGCCAGTTCGACTGCCTTCATCAGCTGGCTGACGCTACGCTCGTCCAGTGTGTCCGCAGTCGCTGTCGCAAAGTAGCACGCGAACAAAATGAGCCCACAGATATAACGACGTTTCATCAGCGTCTCCGCGTACAGAGTTTCCGCAATTATATCATGCAGGTACCGAGCGCAGAGTGTCGTATCAACCCGACGGGTCAATCCCGTCATCCTGCCGTTGTTACCCGCCAGGGCGGATGACGCCGGTTGACACCGGCATGGTATATCCGGACCTGATTGCCCGACGGATCACGCAGGCTGGCTTCGCGCCACAGCCATCTTTTTGTCTCGGGTTGTTCGTCGATCGTGAGACCGAGACGTTGCAGACTGACGCACGTGGAGTCGACGTCAGCAACTTCAAAATAGATAACCACACCATGTGGCGGGCACTCTTGAACGAGGTTCAGCGAAAAAGTTGCCGGTCCCTCCGGGCTCTCGAATCGCGCGTAATGTGTGGTGTCAACGATCTGCAGGCACCCCAGCAATTGATAAAATTTGCAGGCCTCTGACAGGTCGGTTACCGGTAAACTGATCTGATTTAGATTCAAAGCTTCACCTCCAGAATTACCCGGGCATCAAACTTTTACCGCGTCGTGTACCGCTAACAGCGTCAGTGTTACAGTGTCCGGGGACATTGTCGATGACCGTCAGGCGGGAGAATATCATGGTCCAGTTGTTGTTTTTCCAAAACCGGTATGTGGTCCCGCTATTCATTCTGGTCTTGGCCGGTGCTTGTGCGTCCCCGCAGTCGGTTGTTACCGGCGATGCCACGGAAGATGCTGATCCGCAGCATGCAATCGCTACCCAGGTGCCGGACACGGAAATCTTTTTGTTCAACCTGGATGTCAGCATCCCGGAACTGGTTACCGGGGTTGTCGGTAACATCACCAATCGCGATGGTTACGACAACCAACCCCGGTTTATTCGCGGTAGCAATGATGTGCTATTTGCCGGGATAGTCGATGGCAGGCAAAGTGACGTGTATATCTATCGAGATTCCACCGGGCAGATCGAACAGCGCACGTTCACTTCGGTATCGGAATACTCGCCAACTCCGCTGACAGGTGACAGGTTTGCCGCGGTTGTAGTGGAAGAGGATGGGACGCAGAGGCTTTGGCGCTATGCGCAGGATGGCGCGCCGCTTTCACCGGTTCGCGCCGATGTTACCGGTGTCGGTTACTTTGCTTTTCTGGATGCTGCCCGGGTCGGATTATTCATTGTGGCAGAACCGGTGCGCCTGGACATCGCAGAGCGCAATGATAATGAGGTGAGCACCGTTGCCTACAATATTGGCCGCTCACTTCACATGATGCCGGGAGGTGCCGCCCTGAGCTTTGTGCAGCAGCACGACGACCAGCCGGGTGTGCTCTCTAGCTGGCAACTCAGCACCGGCGAGATTATGGCATTGGTGCCGATGCCAGATGGTGTCGAGGATATGGTGTGGCTGAACGATGGTCGGGCCCTGGCAATCGACGGTGGCTTGCTGGTCGTCTGGCGGCCGGGGCAGGATGGCTGGAATACTGTGTACAACCTGAAAAATTATTTGCCGGGTGTCTCGACCCGACTGGCTGTTAATGAGCGCCAGACCCTGCTGGCAATTGTCAATGAGGTGCAACGACAGTGATTATTCCACCCGGGTTTGCGACCATAACTGTGTATTTTATCGTCCGTGATGCAGCCAGGTTTATAGAATTTCTGGAAGACGGTCTGGGTGGTGAAGAAGTGCTACGCTCGATGCGTGGAACGACTATCGCCAATGCGCAGGTCCGGATTGGCAATACCACCGTGATGGTGGCCGAAAAATCGCAGCAGTATCCGGCCATGTGTGGCGCGTTTTATCTTTACGTCGACAATGCCGTAACTGCCATGGAGCGTGCGTTGAACCATGGTGCACAACTTGAAATGGAAGTCAGTGACATGTCGTATGGAGACCGGCAAGGTGGTGTGCGCGATGAGTGGGGGAATGTCTGGTGGATATCACAGCGGCTTGTGGATGAGCCGTATTCAGTCTGAGCCTGCTATCCGATTACCGTACCCAGGGGGTCGTTTCCCCGCCGCCGCAATCAAGATCAATTGCCCGACGTTGCAGATCAGCAATGCGGTCAGATGACAGCGGATGCGTCATCATGAAGGCGGACAGTAACCCTGGTTCATCGTTGGGGTTTGCATGGCGTGCAAAAAAATCTGTGGCGCCACTAGCATGTCCGTAATGGCGACACACCACGTTTAGTGCGAACTGATCAGCCTGTGATTCATCTTGTCGATTATGGCGCTGTTGCAGGCCCGTCAGCGGGGCCATCCCCAGCTGGGACTGGAATGCATCCTGTTGTCCGAACACAACCGCCATAATTGCGCCAAAAAACAAACCGCGACCCAGGCGCTGCCAATGATGCTTGTGGTACAGGTGACCGTACTCGTGGGCCAGTACAAATGCCACCTCGTTTTCTGAATTCGCCTGTTCAAGTAGACCCCGGAAGACCACGATGACGCCCCCGGGTGCAGCCATTGCATTCACAGTGTCGTCATCAATAACCAGTAATTTGTGGTTGCGTAAGTCATCAGCAGGTAAATATGTCGCCAGGGTATCAAACAGGCGTTGGGTTTCGTCGTGCAGCTGACCTTCTTTTATGGCTTCGCCAAACGATTTTTCCAGCTGCGTTGAAATCGTGTTGGCAAGGCCGTTGTCAGCGGTCGACGGAATATATTTAACCAGTGCATCAACAATCAGACCCGCAGTGAGAAATACAATGATGGTCAGTCCAGCGAGCCCACCTGACAACCATGCAAGATCTACCAGTGGATGTCGGGTCGGTAGATTGACCGTGCTGTCCGGAGTGCGTCGCGTGTATTTCACATGGTCTGCCCGCTGTCTGTGGCGCATGTCAATGCAGACTCATACAGCGCGGTGCCATAGGCGTAGACTTCCACGGCACCCAGTCCACTTCCGGATAGTGTCGCGGTCTCTATGCGCATATTGGCAATGCCATTTGCGCCTGGTACCGATTCTTTTAATCGCAGAACAGCCTCACGTCGCGCACGATCAATGAGCGTTTCATACGATGACACGCGCCCGCCAAAAATATTGCGCAGCCCGGCGAGGAACTGTTTGAAATAATCCACTGACACGACCACGCTACCTTGCGCAAACTCAGTCCGTTGAAAATATGCGAAGTCAGGATTGGTCGCAGGATCCAGTTCGTCAAACGTCACCACCGGCGTATCAAGAAGTTTTTTTTCACGATCGCGCAGCGACTCGAAATGACGTTTTTCCAGCAGCGTCCCAATAAGGTACCCCAGCACCAGCAATATGATCGGGATGAGCAAATTCAGCAGTACGTAATAGCTCTCCATGTAAGCTACTCGGTAAAAACTGCGGTGCCATAGGCAAACAATTCAGCAGCGCCCGGAGCCACCGCTGAAGTGGCATAGCGTATATTGACAATGGCATTTGCGCCCATTTGTTCTGCTTGTGCAATCATGCGCTCAGTGGCTTCGCTGCGGGACTCCTGCAGCAACTCAGTGTAGCCTTTCAGCTCGCCACCAAATATATTTTTGAGACCGGCCGCAAAATCTCTACCAACGTGTTTGGCACGAATCGTGCTGCCGCTCACCAACCCGTAATGCTCGCGAATTGTGCGTCCGGGTATCGTTTGTAATGTTGAAAGAATCACAGTTTTCTCCATCGAAGAGACTCTAGGTATTACCATCATCGCTGCCGCTGCCGCTGCCGCTGCCTGCCTGCCCGGTACCGCGCACTTTGCGGATAATGTTATCCAGCTGCTTTCTGGAATCCTCGGACAGTCGCGCGCGGGCTTCAGGGTCGAGTAATGTAGTCTGCAGACGCTCGACGAGGGCGTCGAGATCCTGGCCGCGGCGCTGTGCTGTCTCTGGGGATTCATTGACGTTATTGCTGTTGATGGCACCGAAAAGATCGATCCAGCGCTCGAGACGTTTGCCGGTGCGCAATGTCCGGTAAAACAGATCGCCCGGCCGGTGCCCGAAGGCGAGCCCAATAAGACCGGCGATGAGCGACAATGGACTCAGTACAAGGTCCTTGAAACCATCCACAAACAGTTTTAGCTGGAAAATCAGCATGTGACGCAGAACGACCGGCCGGCTGTTATCCGGCAAGGGTGGCTGGTTTTTTGCGTCATGTGATGTCATGCCGTTACAGGACAAACGGCGTGTTTCATGTGCTCTTGCCTGCGAGGAACAGGCGGGTTTCAATCACTGTGTCCGGGTTCAGGGATATACTTTCGATGCCCTGTTCCAACAGCCACCTGGCAAAATCCGGATGATCAGACGGGCCCTGGCCGCAGATACCAATGTATTTGTTGTTGCGCAGGCAGGCGGAGATTGCCATCGACAACAACGCTTTGACGGCTGCATCGCGTTCGTCGAAAAGTTCGGCAATAATACCTGAGTCGCGGTCCAGACCCAGTGTCAACTGGGTCAGATCATTGGAGCCAATTGAAAAACCATCGAAGTGTTTTAGAAAATCATCAGCAAGAAGTGCATTAGACGGTAGCTCGCACATCATAATCAGTTTTAGATTGTTGCGCCCACGCTCCAGGCCATTACTTGCCAGGATTTCGCAAACCGTTTTGGCCTCGGCCACTGTCCTCACAAATGGCACCATGATCTGCACATTGGTCAGACCCATGTTTTCGCGTACGTGTTTGAGTGCTCGACACTCAAGATCAAAGCACGGTCGGAACGATTCGTCGATATAACGCGAAGCACCACGAAAACCCAGCATGGGATTTTCTTCGTGCGGCTCGTAAAGCTGACCGCCCATCAAATTGGCGTATTCATTGGATTTAAAATCGGACAACCGCACGATGACCGGCTCCGGAGCAAACGCAGCGGCAATCGTTGCGATTCCTTCGGACAGGCGTTTGACGAAAAAGTCGATCGGGTTTTGATAACCGGCCATCTGTGTCTGGATCGACTGTTTCAGTGTCTCATCGAGTGTGTCAAAGTCCAGAAGCGCTTTGGGATGGACGCCGATCATGCGGTTGATGATGAATTCCAGCCGTGCAAGACCAACGCCTTCGTGTGGCAGACTAGCAAAATCCATGGCACGGTCGGGGTTCCCGACATTCATCATGATTTTAACGGGAATGTCCGGCAACTCGGCGAGGCTGGTTTCCGTGTGTTCAAAATTCAACCGACCGGCATAAATATTGCCTGTGTCGCCTTCCGCACAACTCACGGTTATATCGTCGCCTTCGGTCACACACTCGGTGCCGTTACCGGTTCCGACAACCGCGGGGATGCCGAGCTCACGAGCAATGATGGCGGCATGACAGGTGCGGCCGCCGCGGTTGGTCACGATTGCAGCGGCTTTTTTCATGACCGGCTCCCAGTCGGGGTCGGTCATGTCCGTCACCAGCACGTCGCCGGATTGCACCCGATGCATCTCGCCGGGGTTGTCAATAACGCGTGCAGGACCGATCCCGATCTTGTGGCCAATGCTGCGTCCACTCGTCAAAAGGCGACCGGCTGCCTTCAGCGTGTATCGTTCGACAATCTGGGATCGCTGGCGGCTCTTCACAGTCTCAGGGCGTGCTTGCAGGATGTACAGCCTGCCGTCGACGCCATCCTTGCCCCATTCGATATCCATCGGCCGGCCATAATGCTTTTCGATGATGACGGCCTGACGGGCCAGGTTTTCTATTTCACTGTCCTGCAGGCAAAACACGTCACGCTGGGCGGCGTCAACATCGACAGTCTGCACACCGGTTCCATTTTGTGCATACACCATTTTGATCGCTTTGCCGCCGAGGTTGCGTCGGATAACCGCATCCTTACCATTCGCAAGCGCCGGTTTATAGCAGTAAAACTCGTCCGGATTGACGGCGCCCTGCACAATGGTCTCACCCAGTCCCCAGGATGCGGTTATAAAAACTGCATCGCGAAAGCCCGATTCAGTATCCAGTGTAAAAATTACCCCACTGGCGCCAATATCGCTGCGGACCATGCGCTGAATGCCGGCAGACAGCGCAACTTCATCGTGGTTGAAATTGTGATGCACGCGGTAGGAAATTGCCCGGTCGTTGTAAAGAGACGCAAACACCTGCTTTATGTGCAGCATGACCTCATCGATGCCGTTGACATTTAAAAAGGTTTCCTGCTGCCCCGCAAATGACGCCTCGGGCAGATCCTCTGCGGTCGCAGAGGAGCGCACGGCTACTGCGATCTCGTCGTTGCCACATAATTGTGCATAGGCTGTGCGAACGGAGTGGTCAAGTTTGGCTGGAAACGGCGTGGCCATTATCCAGGAGCGAATCAGAGCACCAGCGCTGGCCAGTGCTTTTACATCGTCAGTATCCAGTTCGCCAAGTACGCCACTGATGCGCTCAGCCAGCTGCTCATGCTGCAAAAAATCACGGTAGGCGAGGGCAGTTGTAGCAAAGCCACCGGGTACGTCGACACCGGCATCAGAGAGGTTTTGGATCATTTCTCCAAGCGATGCATTCTTTCCCCCTACGACATCAACATCGTGCATACCGAGGGTCTCGAATTTACGTATATACTCGTCCAAAAGATTGGCCCTTGTTTTATATCAGCAGACGTGGAAAATCAATTTCACATTACCGTCAAAGGCACCAACAGATATGCTCATCAGAACCGTATTTCTAATTTCAGATCAGACCGGCATTACTGCGGAAACTCTAGGGCATAGCTTGTTAACGCAATTTGAAGGCGTGCAATTTCGAGAGGTAACTCTGCCATTTATTGATACGGTTGACAAGGCGGAGGACGCAGTGCGCCGAATAAATCTGACCTATGAACTGGAAGGCAGCAAACCGATCGTATTTTGCACCTTTGTGCAGTCCGAGATTCGCGAAGTGTTTTTTGACTGTAAAGGTCTTTGTCTTGATTTTTTTGACGCGTTTATCGGGCCGCTCGAAAAAGAGCTGGAAGTCAAGTCGTCACATACCACCGGTAAGGCGCATGGCTTATCTGACTCCAATTCTTATTCACGACGCATGGAGGCTGTCAACTATGCGGTGACCAGCGATGACGGTTTGAATCCGGATGGTATGGGCCTGGCGCAGATCATACTGGTGGGCGTCTCGCGTTGCGGCAAAACACCCACATGCCTTTATCTGGCCTTGCAGCATGGTGTTTTCGCTGCAAATTTTCCATTGAACGACGATGATTTTGAAGCTGGCCGCTTACCGCCGAGTCTTGTCAGACATCAGGCAAAGCTGTTCGGTCTGTCTATCGATCCGGCGCGGTTGCAGCAGATAAGGGAAGAGCGGCGCCCTGACAGCCGCTATGCTTCTGCCCGCCAGGTGGGTTACGAAGTCCGGGCTGCTGAAAGTCTTTTCCAAAAATACAATATTCCGTCAATGAACATCACGCACACCTCGATCGAGGAAATTGCCGCAAAAGCCATGCAAATCAAGGAAATCAAACGTCATGAGTGGGATTAAAGCCTCGAATTGCTGTTGATAAACATTTGTTTTAATTGCGAAAATAACTGTCAGGCTGAATATGTGAAGTAGTTCGTAGAACTGCCGCTGATGGTCGCTCAGGATAGCCATTAAGCCATGGGTAAATGAGGCCTGTGTTATAGTGAAATTATGACATCAGAGGAAAAGTTACGCGCAAAAAATGACAGCAGTCTGAGCAGTTTCGGGTCGTTAAGACCGGGCAGTTTCACTGCACTGATGGCTCTGTATGAAAGTAATTTTTTGCGTTTGAACTGGCTAATCGACGAAATGGATTTTCTGAAAGGTGACTACCTTTCGATTGCGAATAGCGATTTTCCTCTTTATCTGAGTGTCACCGAAGTTTGCCGCTATACCACATCGATTCATATGACCTACTGGTTTGATGGCGAAGGGTCGGAACCAATTGCGGATCCGGATCTCGATATCAGGATTTATCATGACGCCCGCCTCGCGGAAGCCATGTCCTGCCGCCACAATAGAAGGCATGAGTTACTGCAAGGTTTCGATACGGTACATGGTAACGAACTGAGCAGACGCTGGGCGCGTAATATGATGCTCAACAAGTGGCTGGAATATTGTGTCGACTGTAAACACCGATTTCGTCCCGTCGCAACATCTAACGGAGCCAGAATTTTGCCGCTATAGCAGCACCAGACTGGTTCGACATATTTAGTTGCACGTACAGGGCGTTCGAAAATATGATCGACGAAAACAATAGAGTCATTGGCGAATCCTCGAGTTCTTCGGGATCCAAATTGCCGTTTGGGCGAAGGGAGACCGATAAACAACTGCTGGACCTGTTCAAGAACCGAACTGACCTCAAAAAGCAGTATTCAGAAACCAAAGACATAGTCTATGCGTTGCAAGCGCAGCTTGAAGAGTCGCAACGCGAAACCCAGCGTGCAATCGATGAAATGGGCGCACTTGAAAAACGTCTTGCGGATCCGGTTGCCGCCTACAATGCCATGGTCTATTTTCAACTACGGCAGCTGTGGGAAAAAGCGCACAATAAACTTGAAGTATTTTGCGAAGAGCTGAAAACCCAGCAAAGAGATCGCGAACGTAAAAAGCAGATCATGCATTTCAATCAGGATCGACAAAAGCGTCTCACTGAGATTAATGCAAAAATTGTCGAGGTCAAACAGCGTTCCGACAATGCCAAAAAAACTTATCAGGCAATCGAACAAAAATACAATGCGACCAGTGGTCTGCTAAATTTTTTCCGAAGACGTCGCATGCGGCCGGGACTGGATCAGAATCGTATCGAATATGAAAAAGTCAGGGAGCGTATTGAAGCCCTCTTTGACGAAAGGATCAAAATCGAAAGTGAACCATGGCCAGACTATCCAGGTCTGTCCGTAGAGGGTAAGCGCGTTATCAACCTCGCGATTATTTCGCTCGCGCAACATCTGTGCGTGCATTATTCTGAACATTCCCTGGGCACGATGGCGCGCACAGCGGTTACGCAAAGAATCAGTAAAGTCGACTACGGTAGTAAGAGCGACTGTGAATACCTGATGAATCGCATCCGGGATGCGATCCTGAGCATGGAAGAAAACCGCAAGTTTTCGGAAGAACTGAAGGCGCGGTCCAAATGGTTAAAAAGCAAAGCCGAGTATCGTAATGACAAAGATACAGGGCCGGTTGCCGATAGTATCGGCGGCATACCGATTGCATTACCGGGTGCCGAGTTTGGTAATACCGTTGCAGGCATACCGTTGGAAATTAACGTGATTGCCGAAGACTACTGGAATCTCTCCACTGTGCTGATCAGCTAGGGTTGCCACGCGAAATCATTGGCCTGCAGTGGATTGTCAGCGCGCCAGCGTCGGATTGCGGGCTATGCGCCCTACCTTGCGAGTCCATTTTGCCATACTGTCGACGACAACATAAACGTATGGAACGATAAACAGCGACGCGATGGTTGAAAACGCCAGGCCACCGATGATGGCGCGTGCCATTGGATAGTAAGGTGGTCCGTCTCCCCCCACCTGGGTAGAACCAACGGCCAGCGGGAGCAGGCCTAAAATGGTCGTAGCCACTGTCATCAAAATTGGTCGGAGTCTATCCCTGCCAGCTTGAACCAGGGCTGTATTGCGGTCGATTCCGCGGTGACGCAAATTGTTGACGTGATCAATCAAAACAATACCGTTATTGACTACTACGCCTATCAAAATCAGGATTCCGATCGTCGCCATAAATGAGAAGGTGGTACCGGTGACGGCAAAAAACCAGTACACCCCGACGATAGACAAGCCAATCGATATCATGATCGATAGCGGGTACAGCACTGATTCGAACACAGCCGCCATGACAAAAAATATCAACACTACGGCCAAAATAATATTTATTCCCATTTGTTTTTCGGTATCGTTTGCTTGTTCAACGCCCTTGCCAAATTTCCAGCTGTAGCCGATCGGCAACGCATAGCCGGACATGGCCGTTTCCACCAGTGGGCGAATTTCTTCAAGCGATGAATCTTCAAGATTCGCTTCGATCACAGCTGCCGTCTTGCGCCGCACCCTGGAGATTTCCTGAGCACCCAGGGCGAATCGAAAGCGCGCAACAGTGCTAAGCTCAATCAGATTTCCGTCTGCGGTACGCAACTGCATCGTCGCCAGGTTTTCAAGGGTTTCCTGGTCGTCGTCCCGAAATGCGAGTCGCACATCGACTTCGCCCTGATCACCGCGAAACTCGCGCAGGTTTTGACCGCGCATGGCGACTGCAATGGTGCCGGCAATTTCGAGAGGAGAGAGGCCAAAGCGAGCGGCCTGATCCCGATCAATGATCACTTGCAATTCTCTTTCCTGCTCGGCGGTTTCAAGACGCACGTCTTTCAGACCCGGAACACCGGTAATGACTTGTATGACTTCACGCGCAATCACGCTGAGTTGTTCTGCCGAATCACCATTGATCTGCAGTGAAAATCCGTCGTTCCCGCCTTGTTGGTCAAACTTGAAATTTGGTTCGCCAATGATTATTTCCGGCAGTTCTTCTTCGATCTTGGCGATGATTTTCTTTGTGCTTAACGTTGCATCCTCTTCCGGGGTCAGCAAAATCATGGATTGCGCTTCTTCTTCGGTAAAGTAGGTATACACAGCCGCAACATTGAGCGCTTCTTTATTGCTGTACAGGTACTCCTCGACCTTGTCTACTGAATTTTCTACCACGGTCAACGGGTATTTTGCTTTGAGATTGTAGGGCAAATACAGTTTTCTGCCGGATTCCTGGGGAAACATGTCAACATTGACGAGTTTTTGGGCAATGATGCCCGAGGACAGTGTCAGCACCGTGAGCAACAGCATGAGCCATTTGCGTTTGATGGCAACGGCAAGGATGCTTGCATACCGATCGGCGAGCCGGGTCATGAACGCCGACTTATCCGACGCTTCAGGTAATTTAACCCGGGATGCAAGCATGGGAATCAGGGTTTGCGCGATCAGTAACGATGCCAGCATCGCAACGGTAATGGCAATGGCCACGTGCGTAAGAAATACCGCAATCTGGTTCTTGTCCCCAAAAATGATCGGCAGAAAAACGCTGATCGATGTGAACGTACCGGCGATCACCGCGAGTCCCACCTCGCTGACGGCGTTCGAAGTGATGGTCAGTGGGTCACCTTCTTCGCACTGACGCCGCCGAAAAATGTTCTCCGTAACGACCACCGCGTTGTCTACCAGCATCCCGACAGCAAGCATCATGCCCATCATTGACAGTATGTTTAGCGAAAAGCCAAGAAAATAGAGTGCCCCCAGTGTTATCAGCAATGAAAGAGGGACCGACAGGGTAACGATCAGTGTAGTCGATAGCTGCCGGAGAAACAGATACAACACGCAGATGGCGAGTATCGCTCCAATCATGCCGGACTTGATCAGATCAGACAGCGTATCGCGGATATCGTCACCC
>JABDLQ010000092.1 GCA_013002925.1 Gammaproteobacteria bacterium
CCCACGATGGTAAAAGACAGCGGCACCATCGCAAGCAGCCCAAGGCGCACATTGCGAAACAGTAGCGCCATCATCAAAAAAACCATGGCAAAGGCGCCCATCAGACTCTTGAGCATGCCGCTCACCATGGCGTCCTGCCAGACCACGTTGATAAACGTCTTGCCTGCCCAGCGCATTTCCACATTGTCCGGCACAGGTTGCCGTGTCAGATACTCGTCCAGGACAGCAATGACGCGGCTCATATCCTGATTGTCACCACTTTTTAGCTGTAACCAGATGGCAGTAGATGACAGATCAGGGGTTACCATATGCCACAGGTCCTGCGGCCGGTGCGAGGACTGGTACTGCAGCAAGGTTTGGGCGACACCGTTAGCATTCTCCGGAATCCGGTAGTCCTGCGGACTGCCGCCATGCAGTTCGCGGTTAACGACTTTCACGACATCCGGCAGGGCGTTGGTTTTGCCCACATAGCCTGATTCCATCAGTGCGTTTTGAATGCCGGTAATCATTTCCAGCGCCGCTGGTGTTTGAAAATATTTGAGTTCCATCTGCGCCGCTTCAGCCCGTTGCATGAGTTGTTCCAGCACCTCGACTGTGGCGGGCTCATCCGTCTCAAACAGGGCGTCGTCAACGGTGGCAATGATCTGTCCAAGCCAGGCGCTGGGTTCAGTTGGATCAGTCGCAAGCAGCGCGCGCAACCTGGCGAGAAAATTCTGGCTGGCGTTGTCTGTCGCAGATATACCGTTCAGCGTGGCATCACCCGGGATCGTATCGACCGGGATTGAACCCACCAGGGTGTTGGCGGTGTCGATAAATTCCGGTATGACTTTATCGTTCGTGTTGGTCAGCACAACAAAGGCGTCGTAGGTACCGGCAAAGTGTTCGTTAAGCACTTTATCGGCAACCCGAATGGGATGGTTGGCTTTGAACCAGCGCACCGGGTTGTCATTGATTTCAATGCGCAGCAGACCGGCCGTGCTGATGGCCAAAAAGAGCACGGCAACACCGGTAATCACTTTGCCGTTACGCATGGCAAAAGCACCCGTGCCGCGTAACGCTCGCGCCAAAGGGGTGTCTGAGTGCGGGGTTTTTGAACGATTGACCAGGGCAGCAAGCGCTGCCGGTTTCATGCGCACTACGTACGCCGGGATCAGCAAGATGGTAATCAAAAAAGCGAGCACGATGCCGAATGCTACAAACGCGCCAAAAATTTGTACGGGCGGTATCGGAGTCAGCAACAACGACAAAAAGCCCACGGCCGATGTCAGCGAGGTGAATAGCATCGGCGTAAACAGATGCTCGACAACTTTCGCAATGGTTACTTTTGGATCGGTGTCGGCACGATACGTATCGGCGAACTCCGACATGATGTGCACGGAATCGACCACCGCAATGGGCATCAGGAAGATCGGAATCATCGAGCTCATGATATGCACGGTGAAGCCCAGGCCAATCAGCAGGCCCATACTGATGATGACAGTGGCCATGGCGACCAGCATCGGGGCGATAACCAGTTGCGGGCTCCTGAAAAAGTACAGCATGAGCAAAAAGATCATCAAACCTGCAAGGGGTGCAGAGATGGCCATTTGTATGAACATGTCATGACCAAACGTGTCTTCGGCTACCGGCAGGCCGGTAATATGGTAGGTGTCGGTGCTGCTCAGTCCTTCTGTCAGCTGCCGGATTTCCTGTGATAGCGGGTAGCTCAGGTCTTTACTGGCGATCGGCACATAGATGGCGGCCGCTTTACCATCACCGGAGACCAGTGTGTCTTGCAACAGGGGCAGGCGGCTGACCTTGTCACGAATATCCAGAGCCTGCTCCCGACTCACCGGTGCATCCTGCATCATCCATTCAAAGCGAATCGTACCCGGACCTGCCTGACCGATGTTGTCGGTCTCGGCGAGGGACATGAGATCCGGTGCAATGACGCCATCGAGTTTCAGGATTGCCTCACTCAGCGTGTGCAATGCGGTCAGGGATTCCACGTTAAAAATCCCGTTGGCATGATGGTCATTGACTACGCCGACCACAATGGCGTCGTGCAGCGTGAAGCGTTCTTCCACGAGATTGTGAAATATACGATCGTCCTGGGTAGCCGGCAGCATGTTCTCAGGGTCGGTGTCGATTTCGATGCGTAGCATCAACGCACCCATGACCAGTGCCAGCACCAGTGTGGCGATATACACCGAGCGGGGATGCTCAGTGGCGATACGGATAACAGTGTGTTTCATTCAGTGCATTCCTTCATCTTCGTAGCGCAGTATTTTCATGCCAAAGGCTTTCTGTTCCGGTACGTGATCAAAACGCGACGGGCTGTCTGCAAGCAGGTGTTGCCGGCGCTACCCCGACGATGTCGCGATCTGTCCAGCGCCGGGTGTGAGTGCTGTCGCGTGAATCAATATATTACTAGTTACTAAATTAGTCAAATATAAATTATAGACATCTAATATTAATTCGTCTATAGTGATTGTAGAACGCGGCGAAATGGCCGCAAACTTTGTGGCATAGACTGGAGCATTATGAGCAGAAGGGCAGAAACCGAAGACAAACAAGTGGTTACAATCCCTCCTGCTGACCAGATGCAGGCCCATGCCGCGGAAGCGGCAAGCCTCATGAAGGTGCTGGGTAACGAAAGCCGGCTCATGATCCTGTGCCTGCTCGCCGAAGGTGAGCGCTCGGTTGGGGAACTCAATGAGATTATTCCGCTGAGTCAGTCGGCGCTATCGCAGCAACTCGCGCGTCTGCGCACCCAGGGTCTGGTCCGGACACGGCGCGAATCGCAAACAATTTATTACGCTTTGGTGCCGGGGCCGGCAGACAAGGTGATTCACCTGTTACACAGCATCTATTGCGGAACGGACCAGGAATAACACAGGAGCATAGACAATGCGCACAAACTTTGGTTTTGGTAAAACAGTTGATCTTGCGTTCGATGCGGCCATCGAAAAAGTGACCGCAGAGCTTAAAGCCGAAGGCTTTGGTGTTTTGTCCGATATCGACGTGGCCGCCAAGATGAAAGAAAAATTGGATGCCAATATGCCGCGATATCGTATCCTGGGCGCCTGCAAGCCACCATTGGCTTACCAGGCCATCCAGGCCGTGCCCGACATCGGCCTGTTGTTGCCATGCAATGTGCTGGTCCGTGAAGACGAATCCGGAGCAGTCTCTGTAAGTTTTATGGATCCTGACAGCGTGCTGGGCCTGGTTGATCATCCGGATGTTGCACCGCTGGCCAAAACCGTCAAAAGTACATTGGAAAAAGTGCTGGCCGCGCTATAGACCATATTTCCCGGGGAGTATGATACGGGCTGCAGATGCCGGCGCGGCAGAGTTATGAGTTTCCTGTCCAATTACCCGCCGGAATTTATTTACCACGCAACCGCGGTAGGCAAGACATCACGAGCGCTACCGCAACCGCAACCCCATCGGACCGCATTGGAGCATTTTATTGAAGTGGCTGATTTTGTTGTGATCAACTGGTTCAAAGTGCTGAGTCGAGCGCCTACGCAAAAGAGTTGATCCTCGGCAGGAACCGCCCGCAGACGTGTCCGGATGTTCCTCTCTCAATCTGTCCGGCATCCGGCTATACTCAACCGTTTTATCGCTATTCCGATCCAAACAGGTTGACAAAAATGTCCTCATCAAAATCGCATGTTGTCATAGTTGGCGGCAATTTTGCCGGCCTCGTTGCGGCTTCCAGATTAGCCCGGCGCTTCGACGTCACGGTCGTGGATCCGCGCGCCGATTTCGAATGGACGCCCAATATTCATGAGCTCATATCCGGTGTGAAAAGCCGGGA
>JABDLQ010000096.1 GCA_013002925.1 Gammaproteobacteria bacterium
GTGTGGCAACGGGAAATTCGCTCCCGCCAGGCACACAGCATTGTGCAGTCTGAACCCAGGCTAGCCGATCCAATTGAGCAGACCGGGGCGTGGAACATCAATGTGAAAAACGTTTAATTCGATCTGGTACTTCAAATTCAAAGAAACCGGCTTTACGCCGGTTTTTTAGTGCTCATTATATTCAGTATTTTATCAGCGCAGAGCCCCACGTAAATCCTCCGCCGAAAGCTTCAAGTAGCAGTGTATCGCCGCGTTTTATGCGACCGTCTCGTACACCCGTATCCAGCGCCAGCGGCACCGAAGCGGCGGACGTATTACCATGATCCTGGACTGTCTGAATAACTTTTTCCATCGGCATGGATAATTTCTTCGCCGCCGCCTGGATGATGCGGATATTCGCCTGATGCGGCACCAGCCAGGTAAGTTCATCGGTAGACATGTCATTATGATCCAGTGCAATCTGAGCAATTTTTCCAAGCGTACGCACCGCTACCTTGAACACATCGTTGCCGCGCATCTGTACGTAATCGCGGTTGGACTCGCTGCCTTCAAACCCTTTGGAGACTCCCGAACTCACATAGAGCAAATCGCCATATTTGCCATCAGCGGATAGATGCGTCGACAAAATTCCAGGTTCCTCCGATGGCTTTAACACCACTGCGCCGGCACCATCGCCAAACAGAACACAGGTTTGCCGATCCGTCCAGTCCACGATGCTCGACAAGGTTTCGCTCCCCACAACGACCGCACATTTTGCACCCCCCGTTTTAATAAACATGTCGGCGACGGAGAGCGCATACACAAAACCGGTGCAAGCAGCTTCCAGGCTAAACGCGGGGCAATCATGGATGTCGAGACGTTGCTGCAACAGGCAACCCATATTCGGAAACACCTGCTCCGGCGTAGTGGTACCGACTATAATCAGGTCAACTTCATCCGGCCCCACACCGGCCATTTCCATAGCGTTTCGGACTGCGCCCTCGGCGAGATCGAGGTTTGATTCATCATCCCCTAAAAGGTAGCGCGTTTTAATACCGGTACGTGTTCGGATCCACTCATCACTGGTATCAACCATCTTCTCCAGATCCGCGTTGCTTACACAGCGTGAGGGCAGGTGACTTCCGGTACCGACAATACGACTAAACATGCAGCTCTCCAGCAGGGAATTTATACTGTGCGATCGTTCTTTCTATTTCCCGGGGAATGTGGGAATGAATTTCCTTGGTTGCCATTTCAATCGCATGAAAGATCGCAGTAGCGTCAGCCGACCCGTGACTTTTAACCACGATGCCATCCAGGCCGACAAGGCTGGCGCCATTGTGCGTCCGCGTATCCAGTATTTGCATAAAGCCGTCCGTAAGTGACGACCCCGCCTCATCCCGGTGCGTCCGGCCGGACTCGCTCAAACGGGCGGCAAAAAATTGTGCAAAACCCTCCATGGTCTTGAGCGCTATATTACCGGTAAACCCGTCACTGACTACAACATCGACCGCATCAGTAAAAATATGATTTCCCTCAATAAACCCGACATAGTTTAACGCGGATTCACGTAACATGGCATCTGCCTCATTAAGCAGTTCGGTTCCCTTACCCTGTTCAGTGCCTATGTTCAGCAAACCCACACTCGGGCGGGCAATATTGTAATCACCTCTTGCAACCACATCACCCATAACGGCAAACTGACACAAAAGCGCCGGCGCACAAGTGGCATTGGCACCCAGATCGAGCATCAGGGTTACGCCATTGAGCGACGGAATGGGTGACAAAATAGCCGGTCGTTTGATTCCCTGTACCGTGCCTAATACCGCCTTGGACAACGCCACCAGCGCGCCTGTGTTGCCGGAGCTCAGGCAGGCTTGGGCCCTTCCCTGCGTAATCATCTCAAGCGCCAGCCGCATTGAATACGGTTTTTTGTTACGCAGCACCTGGCGTGGTGACTGGTCCATGGCCACGACTTCAGTGGTATGCTCCAGCTTAATCCGGGAACGATGGGCAGAACTGAGTGCCTCAATATCCGGCTTCAGCTGACCGCCATCTCCAACCAGAATAAGCTGCAGTTCCGGCGTAGATTCCAGCGCACGGACGGCACCGGCAACGGCAGCCGTGTGGCCCAGATCACCGCCCATGGCATCAATCGCGATTGTTACGGATGACTGCACGGTCACGGAATTGTCAGGACCGGCGGGTGTTCAACCGCAAACACTGAATAATTGGGATTATTCGTCGTCCTGCTCGATGGCTGTGTCGATGACTTTGCGCCCACGATAGTACCCATCCGGGCTGACCCGGTGCCGTAAATGAGATTCTCCACTGGTGGGATCAATCGACAACGTGGGTTTACCCAGCCGGTCGTGGGAGCGACGCATGCCCCGGCGGGACGGCGTCTTTCGGCTTTTTTGTACGGCCATTTTCGTTCTCCAGTTCTGTATCGCCCGATCAGGACGGCTTTTTTTCAGATAGTAATTTTTTTAAATCGGCAAACGGTGTCACAGATTCCTTGTCATCTGTGACACTCTCACTCATGTACTTTTTCATACTGTCACCGCCACAGGTAGCCTGTACATGTGTCGGATACTGTGGCAACGACAGCAACAATTCGTCTTCGACCCAGCTCAGCAGGTCGATGCCTGCGCCAGTGCCATTCGTGCCCGTGTCATTACCTGTGTCGTTACCTGCGCCATCACCGGTGTCATCCGATGTGAACGACCATTGCACAAGTGCCTGCAAATCCAGTGCCAGAGTTTCGAGACAGCGCTGACAGCAAACCTGCACTGTCGTTCGAACAGAGCCGGTCATCTCGACGGTATTCGCATCGACTTTGCGGGGCTCCAGCCGGCAATCCACTGTCGTGGAATCCTTCTGCTCAAACTCCAGCGCCTCGACAAACCTTGGCAGTTCATCCAAACTCAGCGTCGCGATCAGCGGCCGGGTCATCGCGGCCAGCTCATCAAATTCGTATGGTCGTCGCAGAGCCCCAGACATAGGGCGCGTATAATATTTTGAGCTAACAGCTATGTCAAAGATAATTCATGCTTTTTCCGGCAAACTGGACATAAAATCCGGACCAGTGCTGGCCTCCGGATCGCGGTATCGACGGGACCTTTTGCTGCGGCTGGGGCTACCATTCGATTCGATTCCCCCGGATATCGATGAATCTCCTTTAAAATCCGAGAGTCCCGAGACCCTGGTCCAGAGGCTGGCGCGTCAAAAAGCAGAAAAAATCGCCCGATTGCATCCCAACCGGGTTGTCATTGGCTCGGATCAGCTTGCGGTACTCGATACCAAAATTTTGGGTAAACCCGGTGAACGAGCCGCCACAATTGACCAACTCGCCGCTTTTTCCGGCCGGAAAGTCACTTTTTTCACCGCAGTCACTGTCTGTGCGCTGGGCGCTCGCAGCCAGTGGCACCACACCGACCAGACTCTGGTAGAGTTCAGGACACTCACCCGCCCGGAAATTGAACGCTATGTAGAGCACGAGACGCCCTACGATTGTGCCGGCGGATTCAAATGTGAAGGCCTGGGTATCAGCCTGTTCGAACGAATCGACAGTTCCGACCCAACTGCACTGACAGGATTACCACTGATTTTCGTTGCCACGGCCCTGCGCCACTACGGCTTTTTTTGCCCATGAACACCGCGATTACTTGCGCCGCTTGGTGTGCAGCCCCCCCAGAACACTGGCGAGATCATCAGGGAGCGGTGCACTGATCTGACACGGATTACCTTCCGGGTATTCAAAAGTAAAACTGGAGGCGTGCAAAAATAATCGCTGCAGGCGGTGCCGCTGCATTGCTTTATTAAATTCATCGTCACCGTACCTTTCATCACCCGCAATCGGGTGCCCAAGCTGTGCACAATGGACACGAATCTGATGTGTGCGTCCGGTATGGAGCTGCGCCTCGAGCAGTGTTGCCCCCGAGTAAAATTCCACCGGGCGAAAATCCGTGCGGCAATATTTGCCATCTGCAGCCACCTGTACGTAACGTTCACCGCCCTGTCGGTGATGCGTGTGCAAATGTAATTCGCAGCGATACCGGCCGTAATCCCAATGACCCCGGACCAACAAAAGGTAAGTCTTGCCAACTTCGTGTTCGCGAATCTGGCGGTGCAGTTCGCGTAAAAAAGAACGCTTGCGCGCAATCACAAGACACCCGCTGGTTTCACGGTCAAGGCGATGGGCAAGCTCAAGATACGGCTCGTGGGGCAAGGCTTGTCGCAAGGTCTCAATCACACCCAGTGACACCCCGCTGCCACCATGTACAGCCCAGCCTGACGGTTTATTAATGACGTAGTAGGCTTTGTGGCGCTCAACAATTGTCCGACTGATCGTGCTCTGGCTGTCTCCGCTGGCCGCAGCGACGGACTTTGCAGCCATTCGAAATGGCGGAATTCTGACCACATCACCGCAGGCCAGGCGATAGCCCGGCGTCGATCGGCCTTTGTTTACCCGCACCTCACCGCCGCGAATGGCACGGTACACGCGAGGTCTGGGAACACCGGCAGCCTGCATCAGTAAATAATTGTCAAGGCGGCGCCCGGCATCATCTTCAGATACTGTCACAAACCGCACTTTTACGGGCTCGGATTGTGCATCAGGTGTGCGCTGGTTCGTCGATTTCTTCATTGCTAACTCATTGATTCGGTATTGTCATATTGCTATAGTGGCGCCGTGACTAATTTGTCAAATACATGTCTTGCTGCGGCAAGACTGATTTTTTCCGGGTTTTGGCCAGCGTGCCGCCGCCGTCTGTCGGTGGGGCATCGATGCCTTGTCAACTTGCTGATGCGGATCACGCAATGTGTCGAAGACCCACTGGTTTTTTCGAATCGAGTCGGATTACTCCGGGTCGGGCGCGTCCTCGAGGGGCGCATCAAAGTGCCGGCACATCTGTCGTTGCCGGTACGGACGAGAAGCATACAGATTTTATTGGCCAGGTGCAGTCTTAACACACTCACCCGGCGCCTCAGGAATTCATTTTACTTGCGCCCGCCACGACCGCTGGCCGCGCGCTCCTGCCTGTCTGCATTTCCGCCACAAACCCCGATCTAAAAGTAACAACCGCCTTGATCAACTGAGCAAGGTTTTATGAAAAGAATGTTGGTAAATGCAACTCAGCCTGAAGAGTTGCGCGTGGCGATGGTCGATGGTCAGCGGTTATACGATCTGGACATTGAAGTTCCATCCAGGGAACAAAAAAAATCTAATATCTATAAAGGCAAGATCACGCGCGTTGAACCCAGCCTCGAAGCTGCATTCGTGGAATTTGGGTCTACCAAACATGGCTTTTTGCCGTTGAAGGAAATTGCCCGCAGTTATTTCAGCAAAAAACCCGAAGCGGGCAAGCGCATCAACATCAAGGATGTGCTCGAAGAAGGCCAGGAAGTCATCGTACAGGTTGACAAGGAAGAGCGCGGTAATAAAGGTGCCGCCTTGACGACCTTTATCAGCCTTGCCGGCCGATTCATCGTGTTGATGCCAAACAACCCCAGAGCTGGCGGCGTTTCCAGACGCATCGAAGGTGCTGACCGCAACGAACTGCGGGATGCACTGTCGTCATTAGAGGTTCCGTCGGGCATGGGTGTCATCGTTCGTACCGCGGGTGTTGGCCGCGGTGAAGACGAGCTCAAATGGGACCTGGACTATTTACTGAGCGTGTGGCAGGCCATCGAAACCGCCGCCAAGTCGCGCAAGGCTCCGTTTCTGATTTATCAGGAAAGTAATGCGATCATTCGCGCACTGCGTGATCACCTGAGCAATGAAATTGGCGAGATTTTGATTGACGATGCTGATGTCGTTACCGAAGCTCGCGAATTTATGGAACGGGTGATGCCGCATAACGTGCGCAAAATGAAACACTACACGGACAACGTGCCCCTGTTTACCCGCTTTCAGATCGAAAGCCAGATTGAATCCGCTTTTTCACACAAAGTAGAACTTCCGGCGGGCGGCAGTATCGTCATCGATGCTACCGAGGCGCTCGTTTCCATCGATATCAACTCGGCACGCGCCACTCGCGGTGGGGACATCGAGGCAACGGCGTTGAACACTAACCTTGAAGCTGCCGACGCCATTGCCCGCCAATTGCGGATACGCGATATGGGTGGTCTCATTGTCATCGACTTTATCGACATGAATCAGTCACGCAACCAGCGCGAAGTTGAAAACCGCCTGCGTGAAGCTGTCAAGGTCGATCGGGCACGTATCCAGATTGGTCGGATTTCCAAATTTGGTCTGCTGGAAATGTCCCGGCAACGGCTGCGCCCATCACTCGGTGAATCCAGTAATATCGTTTGCCCCCGTTGCAGTGGTCAGGGGACGATCCGTGACGTCGAATCTTTGGCACTCGCTATTTTGCGTTTGCTTGGGGAAGAAGCGCGCAAGGATTACACCGCCAAAGTGATTGCGCGTGTTCCTGTTGAAGTCGCCAGTTTCCTGCTCAATGAGAAACGCGACTGGGTTAACAGCGTTGTCAGGCGCACCGAAACAGAAATCATCGTGGCACCTGATCCCAATGTGCAAACGCCAAATTACCACATTCGCAGAGTGCGGGGAGATGAGGCCAACCTGCCTGAGAACAGCGGAGTAAGTTACGAGCTGATTGGCGAAGATGCTGGCGAAGCAGAGTCTGAACCGGCTGCCAAACGCGAACCGGGTCCCGCGCCGGAAAAACCCGCTGTCAAGAAGATTGTGCCAACAGCTCCGGTGCCACAACCTGAAAAAGTCACTGCCAGTGCCGTTGCGGATGATCAACCAGGACTGTTGCGACGCCTGTGGTCGTGGCTAACCGGCGCCGGCGGCACCTCAGCTGAAACAGAGAAAGCTGGTTCCAAAGCACCGGCGACGCCCGTAAAACCAAAAGCCCGCTCTACAACCGGTCGGCAACGCAACCCGCGCGGTAAGCGGGCTCCTCGCCGAGGACCTCAGCGCAAGCGCACCAGGAAAAAGTCCGGCAGCCCACGTGGCAAGAGTTCAGATGCTTCCTCCGGGCAAGCGGAGCAGAATAAAAACACCGGAAAGCAACCACAGACTGCTGCAGACACCCGTGGAACCGATAACAGCGCTCAGGATGGCAATCGCAAATCCGGACCCAGAAAACCGCGACGTCGTCGCGGCCGCCGCGGTCCGCGACACAACCGCAAACCGGACAATATTGCTGCGAACAAAGGTCAGCAGTCCGGCGACCAACAGGACGGCAAGGCGCAATCTTCTACCAGCCAAAACGCGTCAAAACCCGCTGCAAAATCGACAGGCTCTGCCTCCTCATCCGAAAACCAGAAAGCTATGCCGCCAAAGCAGGATAGTCAGCAAAATCCGGCGCCCGCGCAGCGGCAATCTTCAGGAACGGAAAACCGGCGCCGTAACGCCGAGTCTGCTTCTGATGATAAAACCCGGTCGGCCACCGACTCCGCCAGCAAGAGCGCGTCATCGACACCTGCGCAAAAAAGCGAACCCGACACGGGCAACAGCGGGGGAAAGACATATACGGTATGGTCATCGGATAGTTCGGCAACTCCACGCACAGGACCTGGGCGGGACGGTCGTTAGAACTGTTAATTGAACCCGCCCCGAACTTTGTCCGTGTCCGGGCAGCCAGGTTAATTCGAGCCCTGGATATGATCCAGCAACCCGTGACAGGCTGCTTCCACTATATCCAGCACATCCTCGAAACCCTGGGTTCCTCCGTAATACGGGTCGGGAACATTTTGCGGTAGCCCGGCGGGGCCAAAATCCATGAACAAGCGCAATCGATTGTGGTGTCGCGGTGGGCACAACCTGCTGAGCGCCATCAGGTTCTGTCGGTCCATTGCAATCACCAGGTCAAACAGATCAAAGTCTTCAACGGTCACCTGTCGCGCCCGTTGCCCGCTGATGTCGACGTCGCGACGCTCGGCGGCGGCTTGCGAACGGTGGTCCGGCGGTTCACCGACATGGTACGCATGAGTGCCGGCGGAATCGACCATGACATCCAGTAACATGCCGCGCTCGGCCGCCAGTTTCTCGAACACGCCCTGGGCCGTTGGTGAACGACAGATGTTACCCATGCAGACAAACAGCACTTTCATCATCGCTCACCCAACGCCGTATCCGACGCAAACAACCGGCAAACCGCTTTCAGATCGGCTGCGGTATCGACCCCCGGACCAGGCACCCTGGTAGCTGTCGCCACAGCCACCGGCCACCCGGACCACAACGCGCGCAATTGTTCCAGACGCTCGAGCCTTTCCAGCTCGCATGGCGGGGTTGTCGCAAAACGCTGCAAAGCCCCCACGCGATACGCGTAGATGCCGATATGACGCTGTGGTGTCTGTGTCAGCGATCTTTGCACATTGTCACTCCAGGGAATGGCCGCCCGGCTAAAGTACATTGCCAGGCCATTTTGATCTACGATGACTTTCACAATATTGCTGTCGTCCAGTTCAGCGCTATTGTTCAGCGGTGTGGATAAGGTTGCAATATCCGCAGTGCCGCCAGCAAGCAGGCCAGCAACCTGGCTGATATTCAATGGTGGCAAACACGGCTCATCGCCCTGCACATTG
Source organism: Gammaproteobacteria bacterium (assembly GCA_013002925.1). GTDB lineage: Bacteria > Pseudomonadota > Gammaproteobacteria > Steroidobacterales > SZUA-146 > SZUA-146. The sequence goes on from JABDLQ010000096.1 coordinate 8,542, forward strand.
ACAATAATATTGTCATCTGACCACTTCCTTATGCGGGTGACCTCGGCAATGCGATCCGTCCCACTTTGGTGTTTTGAGTCGGTCATTACAACATCGAGACCATCGGCTCGGCAGACTTTGGCAATGCGCTCATCGTCAGTCGCAATCACCACCGACTGTGCCCCGCTGTCACGCGCCCGATCTGCGGTGCGCAGCACAAGCGGGCGTCCCGCCACGTCACACAGCGGTTTTCCCGGTAGTCTCTGCGAGCCCATCCGGGCCGGAATTACAACTCGAAACTTCATTGGCTAACTGGCCAACAGTCGCGACAATTCATCCGTTGATAAAGAACGTGCCTCGTCCACCAGCATCACCGGAATGCCCTCCCGCACGGGAAACGCCAGGCGCTCCGCCTTGCATAGCAAGACTGCTTCGTTTGCCCGATATACCACATCGCTTTTACACGCCGGACACGCCAGTATGTCAAGCAACCCATGATCCATAACAGTACCTCTACGCCAGATTTCGTTTGATTTGGCTTAAATGGGGACGCAATGCTGCAAACAAATCGCGTTCTACATCTTTTGACACTTGTGCATCAACAGGCAGATACCACGCGCCCCCAAGATCCATGTTGTAGCATTTTACCGCATCTTTTTCAGTCATCAGCAGTGGGCGGGTACCAGCAAAACGCAAATCCTCCCGAGTATAATTATGATGATCGGGAAACCGATGTTCCTCTACAGTCAAGCCGGCATTTCTGAGCACTGCAAAAAACCTTCCAGGGTTTCCGATCCCGGCGACTGCATCAACCGTCATTCCCGAAAACCGGTCCAGGGGAATACGATGGTCACCGGAAATGGATTGCAATTTGTCATAACACAGACGCATACTGCGTCGCGGCATCAGTATCTCCGGTGAGTGCGTCACCACGATCTGCGCACGTGCCAATCGCTGGGGTTTCTCACGCAGCGGGCCGGCCGGTATCATATGTCCGTTGCCAAATTTCCGCTCACTATCCACCACGGCAATTTCCAGGTCACGCTCCAATGCATAATGCTGCAGACCATCATCACATACAATGACATCGACATTCTCTTTTTCAAGGGCCTGACTACCTGCGCTTCGGACCGCGCAGACACACACAGGGATCTGCAGTCGCGCAAAAATCATCAGTGCTTCGTCACCAACATCGTCCACTTCGCTGTCACCGTTGACCAACAGAGGTTCGCGACTCCGATTTGTCTTTCCATAACCACGCAACAAGATGCCCGGCCTGATACCCCGGTCCTTTAACAGCTCGGCAATGCGTATAACCAACGGGGTCTTACCCGCTCCACCTGCAGTGATGTTACCAACAACGATGACCGGAATGTCCGCGCGATACGTCGCCAGCCAGCCGCGCCTGTACAGGTTCCAACGCAACGCCACCGCGGCCTGGTATAGCACCGATAACGGCCATAGTACGACCCACCAGCGTGAGCCACCATACCAGACGGATTCGGCCCATCGTTCCAGAACTTGTCTCATGTTTTATCCGTCAGTATCAGGAAGCTTCGCTGAACTGCAGGCGATACAACCCGGCATACATACCGTTGGCCTCCAGTAGTTCAGCATGGGTGCCGCTTTCGATTATGCGACCCTCATCCATAACGATAATGCGATCGGCATTTTCGACCGTGGCTAATCGATGAGCGATCACCAAAGTGGTACGGTTGCGCATCAGTTTATACAACGCCTTTTGTATAATCTGCTCCGACTGGGAATCCAGCGAGGCGGTCGCCTCATCAAGTATAAGTACCGGCGAGTTTTTCAACAGCGCACGGGCAATAGCCACGCGCTGTCGCTGACCACCGGACAGCAACACGCCTTTATCACCCACGACGGTGTCAAGACCCAGAGGCAGTTTATCAACAAAGTCCATCAAATGAGCGCTGGTGGCGGCCTCGCGCACTTGCTCCGGAGCAGCATTTCGCAAGGCACCGTACGCAATATTATTTGCGAT
>JABDLQ010000120.1 GCA_013002925.1 Gammaproteobacteria bacterium
CGTCAGCGCGCGTAAACTCTACGGGTTTCCTTGACAACACCCTCCCGGGTGCTGTTACAGTGCGCGCCTGCGGCATGCTTTCCAGTCAATTGCCGTTGACCGAACCCGGTTTTCTCAGCTTTTACCCGTCCGTGACTGGCGCCGCTTGCAAGCGGCCGGCCGATCTCATCCCCAATCAGGAATATCATGTCATTTAACTCATTCGGCCTTGCCGAGGAAATAGTGCGCGCAGTGAAAGAGCGCGGTTACACGGAACCCACGCCCGTACAAACCCAGGCGATCCCGGCAGTCATGTCCGGTACTGATCTGCTGGCCGGCGCCCAGACCGGCACCGGCAAAACGGCAGGTTTTGTATTGCCGATTCTGCACCAGCTTGGCTGCAACAGCGTGAAACCTTCCAAAAGTGGTCCGCGACCGGTTAGGGCTCTGATTCTGACCCCAACGCGCGAACTCGCGGCACAGGTGGAAGAAAGTGTACGCGACTATGGTCGCTATCTGCGCATTCGCTCGATGGTGATGTTCGGCGGGGTAAATATTCGTCCGCAAATCCGCCAATTGAACAAAGGCGTGGACATTTTAGTTGCGACACCTGGCCGACTGCTTGATCACGTTCAACAGGGGACGCTGGATTTGTCCGGGATTGAAATTCTGGTGCTTGATGAAGCCGATCGCATGCTCGACATGGGTTTTATTCATGACATCAGAAGAATACTCAAGCTGTTGCCACAACAGCGGCAGAATTTGCTGTTCTCGGCCACATTCTCCAACGAGATAAAAGCGTTGGCGGACCGACTGTTAAACAGTCCCAAAATGATCGAAGTGGCGAAACGTAATGCGACGGCGGACAATATTGATCAGCGGGTTTACCCGGTCGACAAGAAACGCAAAATCGACTTACTGGTTCACTTGATTAAAGAACACAACTGGTACCAGGTATTGGTGTTTAGTCGCACCAAGCACGGTGCAAACAAAATGGCCGACAAGCTGAACAAGGCAGGTATCGAGAGTCTGGCGATACACGGCAACAAGAGTCAGCCCGCACGAACGCGCGCCCTGTCGCAATTTAAAAAAGGCACGCTGCAAGTGCTGGTAGCGACCGACATTGCAGCACGCGGCATTGATATTAATGAGCTACCGCATGTCGTAAATTTTGATTTGCCACATGTACCGGAAGACTATGTCCATCGAATTGGACGTACCGGGCGCGCGGGTTCTGAGGGCGAGGCCAGCTCATTGGTGTGTGTCGATGAGCACAAACTTTTGGCAAATATTGAAAAACTGATCAGACGGCGTTTACCAAAGACTGTGATCGAGGGGTTTGAACCCGATCCGAATATCAAGGCAGAGCCCATCCAAAATGGTCGTGGGGGTGGCCAGAACCGCGGCCAGAACCGCAACCAGAACCCGAATGCGAAAAATCACAGGGGCACGCGCGGCCGTAAGAAGCAGGTAGGCGGCAACACCAGGTCGGAAGGTTCCGGCAAGGGACGGTCATCCAGTAAAGCGTCGCACGGCAGGTACGGTAAAGTCGCTTAGATTTTTGGGTCTCGTTCGGGTTGAGTAGCGGGTGTCTGTACAGATAATAATGTGGGTTGGCCCGATGCCGCCGTCATCCCGTCGATCTACCCGGGCACCAGCCCTGGCCTGGTGATCGAATGATCATTGCCAGTCGGCGTCAAGTCCCGATATCATGCGCAAAGGGTTTTTCAAACTGATCAGACGGGCAGTCACCAAATGGCTGTATGGCCAGACTATGGCCGGCTGTTCCTGATTCTTGAAAACGCAGCACAGGGCAAAGACAATGAACAACGTTTTAGCATGTCAATCCGGGTTGCGGGTATCTGAATTCAGTCGGGCGGTGTTGATCGCCCTGGCTGTGGCGCTTTTTTCACCTGTAGCTGGTGCCGAAACCCTGTACGTGACGGACATATTGCGACTCGGCATTTATCCTACCCCCGATACGACGCAAGATCCGATCAGGGTTCTGGTCAGTGGTGATGCTCTGGAAGTCCTCGAGCGGACAGGTTCATACGCAAGAGTACGCACTGAAGTTGGTGATGAAGGCTGGGTCAAGACCAGTTATCTGGTCGAGGCGATCCCCTCCAAAACGCGTTTGGCCGAACTTTCTGTTGCAACAGAACAATTACGCGCTGAAGTGGTCAGTTTGAAGGCGAGCCTGACCGAGCGGGAAACTGATCTTGACAGTGTGCGCACGGAACGCGACCAGCTACAACTGGACGCGACAGACGCGCAGCTGGAGGCCGAGCAGCAGCGCACCCGCGCCGCTGCTCTGAAGCAACAGATTGACAATGCGGGTGTAACGGTGCCGCTACATTGGCTGGCAGTGGCGCTGATCGTGACACTGGTCGGCGGTTTTGCCGGAGGCTGGTGGTGGACCGACGCCCGGCAAAGAGCGCGACACGGCGGCTACCGAATTTGATCCGGCACTGAGCCGTTCGCGACTTTTACGGTTTGCGGAACAGCAGTGTAAATCGATCCGTATTGCCCGTCACCGTCTTGCGACCAACTTCGTAGATCAATTCATCGTCTGGCTTGTGATGAAGATCCGAGAAGTCAACCAGTTCAAAACCGCTGTCCAATGCTTCCTTGATAACACGCACCGGGTCAATACGGCGGCGGGTTTCATTGGTCATCGGGGCCATATGCCGCTGCGTATGATCAACGACTCCATACAGGCCACCGGATTTTAGCGAGTTGAATACGGCTTTATTAATGATAGCCCGCGCCTCAGCGGTAAAATTGTGCATGTTGCGGAAGGTCAACACCATGTCGAGGTTTTTTTCACCAAACTCAAAAGCAGTCAGGTTGTTGGTGCGAAATGGCCCACTGCGATCAAATTCGGTTTCGACCTCAGCCACGGACACTTTGTCAAAACCAGGATTGCCCAGCAGTCGGTCTTTGACCCGGCTGGTGCCAAGCGCCACATAGAGTTTGCCGTTATCTCTTAACACCGGCGCCAGAATGCGCGTATACCAGCCGCCACCAGGAAGCAGTTCCATTACGCGCATGTCATCGCGCAAGCCGAAGAACTCCAGCGTGCGGGCAGGGCGGCGGTTTCTGTCGCGATCCCGGTGAGCTTGCGGCCGTGATTCATCGGCTACAGCGGCGGCAATTTTTTCCGAGGTGTCATTGTCAGCCGCCAACAAAGGGGCGGTTAATAACAAGCATAAGGTACATAAAACAGCACGCATAACGGCTCCCGTTCGGTTCATAATTTTTGAACCGGTAATGGTACATGAACTAACGATGGCAGGATATCCTGCGTATAGATCAGCACTCAGGCAAGCTGGTCACCGATCGGCAGGCGTCGGATGCGTTTGCCGGTGGCAGCAAAAATTGCGTTGGTCAGGGCAGGCGCGGCCGTCGGTATGCCCATTTCGCCACAGCCCACCGGTGGCAGGTCGCTGTCGATAATGAAGACTTCAACGTCAGGTGCGTCAGCCATGCGCAGCAGTGGATAATCCGGAAAGTTGCTTTGTTCGATCTTGCCGTCCTTGACCGTGATTTCAAGATTCATGGCCGTCGACAGACCATCAATCGTTCCACCCATCATTTGTGCTTCGACCCCCAGCGGATTAACGACCTGGCCTATGTCGATGGCGCACACGCAACGGTGGATTTCCAGGCGACCGTCTCTGATAGAAACTTCCATGGCGTGAGCAGCGTATCCGCCAAACACAAAATGTGAGGCAATGCCGATACCATGTCCTTTTGGCAGCTTGCGCCCGTAATCGATCGCGGCGGCGACTTTCTTTGTGACTTCCGCAAGACGGCCGGTATTAAACACCGGACCACCGTGGTCGCCGTACTTGAGATCACGCGCTTCACCAAGCAGTGACAGGCGCAATTCAAGGGGGTCGCGTTGCGCAGCAACCGCCACTTCGTCAATAAAACTTTGCACCGGAAACGCCAGAAATGTTGGCGCCGGGCCGCGCCACCAGCCGCACAACAAGCCAAACGCCAGCTCCATGAACTCGGCACGATAGTTGGCGACGCAGCCTGCCGGAAACTGATCGGGTTCCATCACGGCGAGCCACGGATTTGCCCTGGCAAACGCCGGTTGCATATAGCGCTTGCCGGTCGATGCCAGCTGATGAGACCAGCTGCTAACTTCGTTATTCTCATCCAGGGTCGCTTTGAACTGATGCACACCGAACGGCCGGTAATAGTCATTTTTGATGTCGTCTTCGCGCATCCAGACCAATTTGATCGGTTTGCCTACTTCCATCGCAATCAAAGTTGCTTCGGCGACAAAGTCGACCTCAAGACGTCTGCCAAAACCACCGCCGGCACGCGGAATCTCGACATCAATGTTGGCCCGGTCAATACCTGTAATGCGGCTCACCGTGCGTGCCGTTCTGGCCGGTTGTTGAATGGACGCGATAACTGTTACCTGGTTGTGCTTGATGTCCACCAGGGCGTTCTGTGGTTCCATCGTGCTGTGTGCCAGAAACGGCAACGTATAGCTGGCGCTGACCTTATGAGCCGCCTCACTGGCCGCGGCGACAACATCGCCGTCGGCGCGAACGATTTGCCCTTCGCCGGCAAGAGCGGCGTGAGCGCGTGCTTCCAGGGCCGCTGTGGAATCATCGCCCCATTTACCGCGACGCCATTTTATTTTGAGCGCTTCGCGGCCTTTTTTGGCGGCCCATGTGTCATCGGCTACAACCGCCACGCCAGCGGCCATATTGTCGAGTACACCTTCTGCCGAGTCCGGGGCGGCCAGCCTTATAATGTGACGCACGCCGGGAATTTTTTTAGCATCCGAGGAGTCGAGCGCTTCGATGTCGCCTTCAAAATACGGGCAGCGAGCCACCACGGCGACCAGGGCATCCGGAATGTTCGCGTCGATGCCATAATAACCACCCCCCTGGACGATGTCCCGAGCATCAGTTACACCCGCAGGTTTACCGATGAT
>JABDLQ010000125.1 GCA_013002925.1 Gammaproteobacteria bacterium
GATCGATACTTTCAATCGTGGCGGTAACATCGCGAACCCCGTAGATGCGTTTATCAGCAGGTGCCAGCGCGTCGGTTTGCCCGATGATCGCGACGCCAACATCAGACACGATTTTTTTGAAACGTTCCGGCGCGGGGAACGGGTTATAACCCGGAATGCTTTCCAGCTTGTCGAGAGTGCCACCAGTATGACCAAGCCCCCGGCCTGATATCATCGGCACGAAGGCACCACACGCGGCAACCATCGGGCCCAGCATAAGGCTGATCACATCGCCAACGCCACCTGTGCTGTGTTTGTCTACAACCGGGCCGTCAACTTCAGGCCAGCTCATGACCTCGCCAGAGTCCCGCATCGCAAGAGTCAAATGCACGCGCTCTGTCAACGTCATACCCTGAAAATACACTGCCATGGCAAAGGCGCCAATCTGGCCCTCGGTAATAACCTCGTCTCGAATACCGTTGACGAACCACTCAATTTCTTCACGAGCGAGTATTTCACCGTTTCTTTTTTTACGAATAATTTCCTGTGGTAAAAACATAAGCACTCTCAAGAAAAAACCAGACGCTTCCTGGTCTGCGGTGTAGCCTGATGGGTATTGAAAATACCAATCATCGCAAGGTCCCAAACGCGGTCAGCGGCTTTGAATGTTACCAACATCGCACCCAATACCGGTAATACCTAGTGCGAATGAGCGCGTCAGGTCATTTATGTCATACTTCAGCATCGCAAAGTTGCGCCACCGCGGTCTGGTGAGCATCGATTAATCGGGTCAGGGATGAGCGGGCGTGAGCCATGCCCGAATCCAATGCGCCATCTGCGACCTTTTCCACCACTTCGTAATAACATTTGACCTTGGGTTCGGTACCCGATGGCCGCACGATGACACGTGAGCTATTGTCGAGGCGGTAAACCAGTACATCGCTGCGGGGGAAATCCAGTTCCTCCAGACTACCGTCGGCAGCGCGCCGGGTGCCAACAGAAAAGTCATCGAGCTGCATCACCCGATGCCCGCCAATGTGTTCCGGCGGCGCCTTGCGCAACAGCTCCCCGACAGGTCGGGCATCTGCCTGCAAGGCCATGCTGCGTTGTGCCGTCAGGTAAATACCGTGTTGCAGGTAGAGCGAATGCAATTGATCGAGCACCGTTTTACCTTCGTGAGCGAGGCTTTCGGTCATCTGCGCAAAAGCCAGCAACGCAGAAAGCCCGTCTTTGTCCCGCACTTGTCGACCCGGCGCGTATCCCAGCGCTTCTTCATAGGCGAACAAAAACTGGTGTTCGCCGTCCTCGTGCGAAAAAGCGGTGTTCGCCAGCCATTTAAAGCCTGTGAGTGTCTCGTAATAATCGGCCCCAGCCGCTCTGGCAACACTGCGCAGCATGCTCGATGAAACGATGGTCGTGCACACGATGGGTATGAAGGGATGCGGTTTTGACAACAAATAATTTGCTAACAGTACGCCGAGCATGTCGCCGGTTAACAGCTGGTAATCACCCTCTGGCGTTCTGACGGCAACTGCCAGGCGGTCTGCATCCGGGTCATTGGCACACGCAAGCGTGGTCTCATGTTCTCGCGCCAGCGCCAGCACGGCATCCATTGCCCCGGGCTCTTCGGGATTTGGAAAAGCGACGGTCGGAAAGCGGCCGTCAGGATCACGCTGTGAACCCACACTGTATACCTTGTCGAAACCGGCGTCGCCAAGCAATGTTTCGGCGATTGCCGCGCCCACCCCGTGCATCGCGGTATACGCAATGCCGGTTGATGTGGGACTTTTATCGCTTTGAAACAGCGGACTGTTTTGAATGGCATCCAGATAGCCGCGATAAAACTCCTCATCCAGCACGACAATTGTCCCGGCAGTGACGGCATCCTCGAACGTTACCCAGGGAATCTCACCATCAGAGGCCATCTCGATCGCAGCGGCAATGCCCGTGTCATGCGGTGGAATGATCTGGGCACCATTTTCCCAGTACACCTTGACGCCATTATATTCAGGTGGGTTATGACTGGCGGTGACGACCACTCCAGCGGCAGCGTTAAAATACAACACCCCAAACGCGGCGATGGGTGTCGCAGTCTCCCGCGGCGTGAAGTACACCTTGATGCCCAGCGCTGCGAGAACACACGCCGCATCCCGGGCAAAAGTGCGGGAATCTGTGCGTCCATCAAACGCCACGACCACACCCCGTTGTGCCGCATCACCGATCTGCTGTAACAGGTAAGAGCCCAAACCTGCAGAGGATTCACGAATCACCAGGCGATTCATGCGGGCCGGGCCGCCGCCGACCACACCGCGCAATCCTGCGGTGCCAAATTTGAGCCGGGTTGAAAAGCGCCGGTTCAGTTCATCACGATTACCGGATTCCAGCAGCGACTGCAGTTCGGTCCGGGTTACCGGATCGGGATCGCGGTCAAGCCAGCGCTGCAGTTGCTTTTTAATACGCTCTCCGACTCTGGATATCCGGGATCATAAAAAATACCAGTTAGCTCTGTACCGACTTCAGTGCCAACCGTATCATATCGTCCAGGGTCTGCTGGCGCTCACCGGCTGACAGTGCCTCACCCGTACGAATGTGATCGCTCACGGTGCATATTGCCAGTGCTTTTGCGCCGAGCTCAGCAGCAACGCTGTAAATCCCGGCGGCTTCCATCTCCACACCCAAAATGCCGTATTTTTCCATCACATCAAACATGTCCGGGTCAGGCGTGTAAAAAAGATCTGCAGAAAACAGATTGCCAACCTTAACGTCTATATTCAGTGCCCGTGCAGCTGCCACCGCATGTTCCAGTAAGCCAAAATCCGCAATGGCGGCGAAATCGTAGCCCTTGAAGCGAATGCGATTGACATTTGAATCGGTGGATGCGCCCATGCCAATCACCACGTCGCGAAGCTTTATGTTCGAGTTGACTGCACCGCAACTGCCAATGCGTATAATTTCCTCAACACCGTAGTCTGTGATGAGCTCAGTACAATAGATTGAGGCCGAGGGAATACCCATACCGCTGGCCATGACAGAAACCCTGGTGCCCTCGTAGTCACCGGTATAACCGAAAATATTCCGCACATCGGTAACCCGCTCGACCTTATCCAGAAATGTCTCTGCCAGGTACGTGGCACGAAGCGGATCACCGGGTAGCAGGACGGTCTTGGCAAATGCACCTGCGCTCGCATTGATATGTGGTGATGCCATGCCCCCTCTCCTTTTTATTACGACTATGGAACACAGGCAGTATACTCAACCTGCTGACGCTGATCCCCACGTGATCCTCAAATAAACCAAGGCTACAGTTCAATGC
>JABDLQ010000018.1 GCA_013002925.1 Gammaproteobacteria bacterium
CCGCGGGATTGCCCGTTGCCGAAGTGAGAGCTGACGGACAGGGCGTCATGATCGCCGCCAGGACCGAGGCCGATCAAACTCGCTATGTCGAAGCTTTCGCTGCCTCAACAAAGTGCGACACCTGGGCAGGCCAGCTTAACTGCCCCACCACCGTTAGTATTAAAAACACGGCCCCGGTCGCGAAGAGCGCTCCGCTTAGTGCCAGGCCCCATTCTTTCACGGCAGAGAGAAGTGGCAACGCCGTGCGGTTAACCGGTGAAGTTCCAGATCTTGACGAACACGATCGAATCTTGAGTCTGGCGAATGAGCGTTTCGCAGAAGTGACGAACCAGTTGCAGATCACTAACGAGCCGGCGGGGGATCAGTTTCAGATTGCTGCCAATAAGGCACTGACGGTAGTCAGCGGACTGACGTCCGGACGAGCGATCTGGTCGGGCACGGCATTTTCTGTTGATGGTACAGCCGCGTCAGGGAAAGTTGCCGAGCTCCGCAGTGAGTTTGGTGCCATCGGCAGCGAATCGCTGCTGGGCAGCTTTGACGTTCGAGCGTTAATGGATCAACAACAATGCGGTCGTGAGTTCAATGACGCATTGAGCAATTCATCGGTTCGCTTCCAGGTAGGCAGTGCGGTCATAGATGCCGGCAACGAAGATCTGCTGAATCGTTTGACACAGCTCGCCAGCAACTGCCCAGGCGCACTGACCGTTCAGGGCCACACTGACAGCCAGGGTGACGCCGCAATGAACGAGGCCTTAAGCCTCGCCAGGGCAACCGCCGTTCGCGAAGCACTGGTTGAACGCGGAATTGATTCAGAACGGCTGCGTGCTGTCGGCTTTGGCGAAGGACGCCCTGTCGCCGACAACGACACCGCAGCAGGCCGTGCCAAGAACCGCCGGATCGTTATTTCGATTGATAACTAATAAAAGCAGTGACGTCGGCGCTTTATTGGGTCGACATTGCAAGGAGACAGACAATGATTTATCTACTCGCCAAATACACGTTACTTTTTCTACTGACGGCCGCGTCAGGCTTTTTGCTGGGATACTGGTTCTCGCGCCGCAACATGGAAGACGTCACGGAAAACTTCGAAGATCTTCGCAAGGCCAATGCCCGTTCTGATGAGAAAAACTGGGAGCGCATGTGGAGCCAGTTCAATGCGTTACCCCAACCGAAGGAGCCGGATTTCGGCAAAGTTTACTCGCAGCTGGACCTCGTAACGTCCGCTATTGCGAAAATTCCTCATCCAAAACCGGTAGACCTGTCACCGGTTGAGAAACGTATCGATACGCTTGGCGATGCTATTCATGCGATTCCGGCTCCTGCCAAACCAAAGGACGTTGATCTGGAACCGGTTGTGAAAAAACTTGCGAAAATTGAAAGCGATATTCACAGCCTTCCAGAGCCTGAGAAAGCGGCAGTAGTCGATTTTGCCCCCCTCGTGTCCCGACTCAACGAATTGAGCGCTGCCATTAAAAAGATTCCTCAGCCTGAACCCCAGCGGGACGTAGACCTGAAACCGGTCCACAATGACCTGAGCGGAATAAGACAGCAGATCAATTCGCTTCCCGCTGTCAAAACGAATCCGCCTGTAGATCTTGCGCCTATCACCTCTCAACTCAGGGCACTCGAGCAGCGCGTAAGTGCTATACCGCAGCCAAAAGCGGCCGACTTGTCGCCGTTACAGGCACAGATCAAGACTTTGGAGCAGCGCATTCACGCAATCCCGCAGCCAAAATCCGCTGACTTGTCGCCGTTACAGGGGCAAATAAAAACGCTGGAACAGCGAATCCACGCAATGCCGCAACAGAAGGCTGTAGATCTGGCGCCGATAAGCTCACAAATACAAAGCCTCGAAAAACGCATCCGCGCGCTGCCTCGACCACAGCCCGTTGACTTGGCGAGTGTTGACCAGCGTTTGAAAGACATTGAATCAAAAATCGGGGCGCTACGTGAGCGCGCGGCAGCACCGGCGCGCAAAGCACGCACAGCAACGCGCAAACCGCGTGCTACCGCATCGCGACCAAAGCGGGAGGCACCGAAAATTTTAAGCGCAGCGCTGTACGGCAAGAAAGATAACCTGAAACTGATCTCTGGCGTTGGCCCCAAATTGGAGCGGCTGCTGAACAAAAACGGCGTGTATTATTTCTGGCAGGTTGCAACGTGGAAGAAAAGCGACATCAACGTTATCGACGAGCGCATGGATACGTTCAAAGGTCGAATTGAACGCGATGACTGGGTAAGCCAGGCAAGAGGCCTGCGTCGCGAACCGGGTGCGGCTCGGATGCCGGCCAACGCCTAAAACCCGCTTACCAGCCGTCGCGGGGTAGCTCACCGGCCGTGCCTGAAAAGGTGCGGCCTTTTTTTTGCATCCCGTGTGCGAGAAAAAGGCGCGGGCCACGGTCTGCTTGCACAGCAGCCGCCCTGCGCCCTTCGGTAGAAATCAGGGCAATCGTTGACCGACTGGTATACTGCACTGGAATATATTGAGGCGTGCATCGAGGGGGCGAAGCGTGTCGGCAAGCAGCCATAGAACAACAACAATAT
>JABDLQ010000019.1 GCA_013002925.1 Gammaproteobacteria bacterium
ATCACGGACATCGGCGTTGCCAGGCCAAGCGCGCAGGGGCACGCGATAATCAAGACCGCGACTGCATTCAGCATGGCATAAGTCAGCGCGGGTTGCGGTCCCGCCACACTCCATACCACAAATGTAATTATCGCAATGACAATGACCGTCGGCACAAACACAGCGGCGACTTGATCGGCGAGCTGCTGTATCGGCGCGCGGCTGCGTTGCGCGTTGGCGACCATAGCCACGATGCGCGACAACAGTGTGTCTGCACCAATTTTTCCGGCACGCATTATGAAGCTGCCGGTGCTGTTGAGAGTTGCCCCGACCACCTCGTCCCCCGGCGCTTTTTGCACCGGTACCGGTTCGCCGGAAATCATGGATTCATCGACCAGACCTGTGCCATCGATAACGACACCGTCCACCGGGATTTTTTCACCCGGGCGCACGCGTAAGATATCATTGACAGCTACCCGCTCGAGAGACACATCGGTCTCATGACCGTCAGTGTCAATGCGTCGTGCTGAGGTGGCTGCCATACCCAGCAATTTTTGGATCGCAGCACCAGTCGCGCTACGCGCCCGTAACTCAATTACCTGTCCCAGTAATATCAACGTGACAATCATCGCAGCCGCTTCAAAGTAAACAGCAACCTGCCCGTGGTGGTCGCGAAACGTTGGTGGAAATATACCCGGAAACAACGCGGCGGCTAACGAATATAAAAACGCGACGCTCACTCCCAGTCCGATGAGCGTAAACATATTAAGACGACGCGTGCGAACAGACGCCACGGCGCGCTGATAAAATGGCCACGCCGACCAGGTGCACACGGGTATGGCCAGCAACAATTCCAGAGTCGTGCGCAATCGCGGTGAAAATAATTGCGACACTGGTGCGCCGGGTAACATGTCTCCCATCGCTATGATCAGTAACGGGGCTGAGAACAGGGCCGCCAGCCAAAAGCGTCGACTCATGTCTTTTAATTCGGGGTTTGACGTGGACGACGCAACCGCAGAAGGAACCTGTTCCAATGCCATACCGCATATCGGACAGCTACCGGGTGAGGGTTGCTCAATTTCAGCATGCATCGGGCAGGTCCACAGACCACCGGCCACTACACCCTCCACCGGGGCGTGGTGAGAATTATCTGCCATGGGAGTAACCCTGCGGCGTAACAGTGCGACAACTCTCTGCCGGTGATATCACGATGCACCTCCTGTTAAAAATACTATAGACCCTGTTTACTCAGACTGAAGATTCTTGCGCGTCCCGATCGGCTCCGTAACCTCGCCATACTAAAAACAACGCAGGAATTACAACGAGTGTCAGTAGTGTCGCACTGACCATGCCACCGACCATCGGTGCCGCGATTCGTTGCATCACTTCAGAGCCCGTACCGGTGCCGAACATAATCGGCAGCAGTCCCACGATCGTGGCGGTCACGGTCATCATGATCGGGCGCACGCGCAGCAAGGCGCCGTCGATCACCGCCCGACGTACATCACTTTTATCAAGCACACGGTTTTCAGCTTCAGCTTCACTCACCTGCCTGCCGAGTGCCTGGTTCAGATACACCAACATGACCACGCCGATTTCGACGGCTACTCCCGCCAGCGCAATAAAACCCACACCGACCGCCACCGACAAATCATACTCCAGCAGATACAGCAACCAGATGCCGCCAACCAACGCCATCGGCAGCGTACCGAGAATGATGGCGACTTCCGCAAACCGTTGAAAACTTAAAAACAACAGGAAGACAATTATTGCCAACGTCACCGGCCCCACTAACGCCAGACGTTTCTTTGCCCGCACCATGTATTCATACTGGCCAGACCAGGCCAACGAATACCCGGCTGGCAGCATCAGGTTGTCCGCTACGGTCTGCTGCGCTTCCGCCACGTACGAACCCAAATCGCGCCCTGCAATATCTACGTAGGTCCAGCCATTCAACCGGGCGTTTTCACTTTTTATCAGCGCCGGCCCATCTTCGACCGTGACGGAGGCAACATCCGCCAGCGCGATTCTCGCTCCCTGCGCAGTGACAATCGGCAGCAGCTTCAGTTGTTCGACAGAATCACGAAACCGCGAAGGATATCGAAGATTCACAGGGTAACGCTCAAGGTCTTCCACTGTTTCAGTGATGTTCATTCCGCCAATCGCCGTTTGAACGATTTCCTGAATGTCGCGGATATTCAACCCATACCGCGAGGCTTTTTCCCGGTCAATTTCGACGTCAACGTAACGCCCACCGGCCACCCGCTCTGAAAATACCGATACAGTACCCGGAACATTCACGAGGACTCGCTCGAGATCCTTGCCGATATCCTGAATGACATTGAGATCCGGTCCTGCAATTTTGACCCCCACCGGTGTTTTGATACCCGTTGCCAGCATGTCGATCCGGGTTTTTATTGGCATGACCCAGGCGTTGGTCAGACCGGGGATGTTGACGACACGATCGAGCTCTTGCCTGATCCTCTCGGGTGTCATGTCTGCACGCCATTGGTCACGCGGCTTGAATTGTATGACGGTTTCTATCATCGTCAACGGGGCCGGGTCGGTGGCGGTTTCAGCGCGACCAACCTTTCCAAAAACACTTTTCACTTCGGGTAACGTGCGAATCATTTTATCGGTTTGCTGCAACAACTCCCGCGCCTTGTCAACGGAGACTCCGGGATAGGTTGTCGGCATATACATCAAATCTCCTTCGTCCAGAGAGGGCATAAACTCTGTCCCCAACTGTGTGACCGGCCACAACCCGATGACCAGAATCACAGCGCCTGCCAACAGGACAGATTTGGGAAAACGAATCACCGTATGAATGACCGGTCGATACATCGCGATCAGCAACCGATTGATGGGATTTTTGTGTTCCGGAGTGACTTTACCCCGAATCAGATAACCCATCAGCACCGGCACCAGGGTGATAGACAAAGCCGCGGCTGCCGCCATCGCGTAAGTCTTGGTAAAGGCCAGCGGTGCGAACAACCGACCCTCCTGGGCCTCGAGCGTAAACACGGGCAAAAAACTCAACGTCACAATCAGCAGCGAAAAGAACAACGGTGGTCCAACTTCACTGGCTGCCTGACCAATGATTCGCCAGCGATTCTCGTCATTGAGCGCTTCGTTTTCAGCGTGTTTGTGCACGTTTTCAATCATCACAATCGCGGCGTCAACCATGACGCCGATGGCGATCGCAATGCCGCCCAGCGACATGATGTTGGCATTGATACCCTGTACTTTCATAATCACAAATGCCGCCACAATGGCAGCCGGTAAACTCAGGAAAATGACCGCGGCCGAGCGTAAATGAAACAGAAATAACGCACAGATCAGACACACGACCAGAAGTTCCTCCAGCAACTTACCCCGCAGTGTGTCCACGGCGCGGCCGATCAGGTCGGAGCGATCATAGGTGGTGACGATTTCCACACCGGGAGGCAAACTGCGTCGCAGTGTCTGCAGTTTTTCTTTGACCGCAGCAATCGTATGGAGCGCGTTTTCCCCCCATCGCATCACGACAACAGCACCCACCACTTCGCCTTCACCGTCCAGTTCGGCGATGCCCCGGCGCATTTGTGGGCCCAGGCGCAACTCGGCCACATCCGAGAGCACGAGTGGCGTACCGTTGACACTCGCGCCCAACGGGATGCGTTCGAGATCGTCGAGGCTTTGCAGGTAGCCTGACGCCCGGACCATATATTCCGCTTCACCCATTTCGATGACAGAACCGCCGGTCTCCTGGTTGCCGGCCTGAATGGCCTTCTTTATATGAGCCAGGGTCAGTCCAAAAGCCCGCAATCTGTCGGGATCGACCACAACCTGGTATTGCCTGACCATACCGCCGATCGTAGCGACCTCGGCCACGCCGGGTACCGTTTGCAGCTCGAACTTCAAAAACCAGTCCTGGATGCTACGCAGCTGCGCCAGGTCATGCGTACCGCTGCGATCCACGAGTGCATATTCATACACCCAGCCCACACCGGTCGCATCCGGGCCCAGAGCCGGCCTGGTGTTTTTCGGCAGTTGTCCGGCAACCTGGCTCAGGTATTCCTGCACCCGGGAGCACGCCCAGTAAAGATCAGTGCCGTCTTCAAAAATTACGTAGACATAGGAATCCCCGAAGAACGAATAACCGCGCACTGTTTTGGCTTTTGGCACCGACAGCATTGCCGTCGTCAGCGGATACGTCACCTGATCCTCGACGACTTGCGGTGCCTGCCCCGGATACGAAGTTTTGATAATGACCTGCACATCCGATAAATCCGGCAGGGCATCGACCGGGGTAAGTCGCATCGATTGAACTCCCG
>JABDLQ010000150.1 GCA_013002925.1 Gammaproteobacteria bacterium
CATCGAGTTGAATAATATATCGGACGCGCAAAACTATACCGTCGATGATTTTCTCCCGGCCGGTGTTACCTATGTCAGCGGTACTGCAGCAGAAGTTATTAGCGGCGGGACTACCACGAGTGCGTTCGCTTATAACAGTGGCAGCAATGCACTGAACTGGAGCGGCAATCTCGACGGGGTTACGCTGTCGATCGGCCCGTCGCCGGCACCCCTGGGGTATGTGTCGCTGGCCGGCCAGGGCGTGTCTGCTTCACCGTGCCCGAGTAACTGCGACGATGGCGCACTCGAGGTCTCCGGTTTCGACATTACTTACCTGGGCCAGCAGTACACAGACGGCATCTGGTCCGTCAACGGCACGCTGGAGCTGGGTCTTGCCAGTGGAATTGCTGCGTCGGCATCCAACCAGAATTTGCCATCGCCGTCCGCGCCGAACAATTTGCTCGCCGCATTCTGGACCGATATCAATCTTGCAGACGGTGGTAACTGGTACCAGGCAACCATCACCGACGGGCCTGATAGTTACACGGTGTTTTCATGGGAAAATGTACCGCGATACAACGATCCAACCACTTACAGTTTTCAGATCTGGCTGGAAGACGGGGGCTCGGGCATCTGGTATGTGTATGACCGTATTCCCGCGATTCCCTCCGGCCTGACGGTCGGTTTGGAAGACGCGACGGCGACAAACGGCACCAACTATTATTTCAACGGTAGTGGCTCGGCTCCGGTGGTGGGCACGGATCTGGCCGTGACGACGGCTGGCGGTGGTTCTGCAACGCTAACTTTTGATGCCATCCTGACCGGACAGGTTGATGATGTGATCACCAACACGGCAACCGTGAGTGGCAGCACAGAAAGTGGTACGGCAATCGCCACCGCAATTATCGTCAGTGCCGGTATCGATAGCGACGGCGATGGCGTATCGGATACCAGCGACAACTGCACCCTGGTGGCCAATGCCGATCAGCGTGACAGTAACGGCGACGGACATGGCAATGCCTGTGATTTTGATTACGACAACAATTGCGTTGTCAATTTCCTGGATCTGCCATTTTTTGCCGACGCCTTCGGTGCGGTCACCGGTGACGCCAACTATGACGCTGACGTCGATCTGGATAATAACGGCACGATTAACTTCCTGGATTTTGGAGCTCCGCCAAATAACTTTGCGGCGTTTTTCACCAATCCACCGGGGCCGAGTGCAGCGGCCTGCATCCCGGCGTTGTAAATCGGCAGGCAGCCCCCCTGGGTGCAGCATCGCACCCAGGGGGTAGTTCAGGGACGGGTCGATAAAACCATTCCTTCCCTCTCCAGGGGGGAGGGTGAGAAAGGGGTGCACCCGGCACCCTGCACGGGCACAGTGCGTGTCGCCTGCCATAACTTTTTGTCAACGCCGTTGCCTGGAAACAGTACTGACGTGCAATGCACTGATTCGGGCTGCGCAATGCCCTTGATCTATGTCAAGGCAAGAAGAGATCACGACCGTACACTGGAATCCACTGAATATTCTACAGTGACAGCGGTTGCGCTGCTTTTAATTTACGGTGTCTCGATGACAGGTTCAGTTGGAAGACAGTTGCGCCGCTCGATTATTACTGGTGCCTCTACAACAGAGGTTCTTGTCAGGCGCTACGCCGAAGTCTCCGCGGACTACGGCACTTACCCGCCGCAACAGCAACTCACAACGTCTTTTACAGTCGAAGATTATCGACAGCATGCACTTGCAAGCAATGAGTTGCCGCTGCCTGCACCTCTGGCGCTTGTTACGCGCATTCCCGATTGCTCGCAGTTGCAGCGGGATGGTCCGGTGGTTTCCGGCGATGAACCCCTCAATAATTACGTCAAGTATCTGCACCGTGAACTGGCCCTGCAGAGTCTGCTGTTTGACTCCGACCGGGTGGTCACGGAATTGCATATCGAGGCAGACAGCGGCACCCGACCGGGGGTGACCGAGATCGCGGCGATCATGACTCACGTCGAGCGACATTTTACAGTTTCGCAAGACGCGAGCCGCGAGGTTTCTGTGTTTGCAGGCGCAATCTTTGGTGGTTTGAATGCCATTTCTCCCCTGGCAGAGCTTGGTGTGAACCGATTACGACTCGGTCGGGTCGCTGATGATGCAGTTTCATCGTTGCCATCGACAAACACCACGTTCGAATCGGCGGCGGTGTTTATCGAGACGGCGCGACTTGCAGACATCCGCAGTATCGCCGCTGAACTATGGTACGGCTACGCCGGGCAGACGGTTCGCGAATTCGAACAGGCGATTACACGCCTTGCAAAGCTAGGCCCGGATCGGATCAGCATCCATGACTACGGTCAATCCGGTGCAGCTGCACACACAGCGTTTGCCGGGGCGGATTCCGGATCGCCTGATGCCAACGTTCGGTTCGATATGATGTTAGCCGCCCATGATGGATTTGGCGCAAATGGCTACAGGCACCTTGGGAATGGCCATTTTGCACTGGCTGGCGACGACCTGGCTGCGGCGCAACAGATAGCAACGCTGAGTTATACAGCCCGGGGGTATTCAAGCCACGGTCGCTGTGACTGGATCGGTCTGGGCGCCGGTGCCATCGGCAATGTGCACAATGGTTTCGCGGCGAACGCCCCGGATGTCGACATCTATATCCGCTGTTTAAAAGACAACGGCCTGCCGATATCTGCCGGTTATGCCTTGACCGCTGATGATCGCATCCGCCATAGCATTATCCAGGCGATCCTGTGCAAAAATAAACTGGCGTTTGACGATATTGAACGGTGCTTTGGAATTGAATTTGATCGCTATTTTGCAGATGAACTAACCGCACTTGAAGCGCTGGCACGCGATGGCCTGATTGAAACTTGCGCCGGTGAGTTGATCCTGACCCTGGTCGGAGCCCTGATGCGGTCCCGGGTTGCCGGGGTATTTGACCGCTCTGGCGCCTGTTCGCAACACTGATGTCTTTTCCGGGCCCTTGATGATTTGATGTGGGGATGGCCAGGCGGGATAATCACCGCGTATGGATGTCCAGAGCTCACCTTTAGCTGCGTTGCGCCAGCACCACCTGTTTTCGGGTCTCAGTAATTCAGACTTTGCTGCGCTGGCTGAAAGCATGTGCACGAAGACGTTACGCAAGGGGCAGTTTTTGTTTCATCGCGGTGATGTCGCGTCGGAGTTCTTTTTTCTCGAGCGTGGGCAACTGGAGTTGGCAGTCATCTCTCCCAACGGCGAAAAGAAAATTCTGGAAGTGGTGCAATCGGGACAATCATTCGCAGAAGCCATCGCGTTTATGCAGCGGGCCGTTTATCCGGTAACCGCATCGGCACTGAGTGATCTCGAACTGGTGCAGATCCCTATCGAACCCTATGTGGCGCTGCTGCGTTCCAATTCCGAAGCCAGCTTTCGATTATTGGCGGATGTCTGTCGCCGGCTGCACTCGCAGGTACGCGAGATCGAGAGGCTCACGGTGCAAAATGCACGAGGCAGGCTGTCGAGTTTTCTGCTGGATCACATTTCCCGGCAGGACGGCGATGAAGCCAGCGTGCAGCTGGATTATCCGCGTCGTATTATCGCGTCACGACTGTCAGTAACTCCAGAGACGTTCTCGCGCCTGCTGCGTAGTATGATGGACGAGAAGCTGATCAGCGTGCATGAGAATATGATTCACATCCACAGCGTTGCGGCGCTGCGCCCTTACGACTAGCACGTACCCCTAACCTGTTGCAGCTTGCCTCGCGTGCGCAGCGAAGATTCACCGACTAAAATATCGCTGCGATGTTGGCGGTCGTGTCGCAGCGCCACCGGTGTGTTGCCTGAGGCCACCGCGACAGCGGAGCGGTTTGCAGGTCAGAAACAGACGGTCGCCGCGGCATGATGGTACTGCCCTGCGATCGCGGATGCTTACAACAAAGCGCGGGCGTAGTGATCTACCAGCAGAATCAGAAACAGCCCGTTAAGGTAAAAAATTGAATAACCAAACGTGCGCATGCAGTGCCCATCACCGGGTTCCCGATAGAGCCGCACCGCGTGCGACAGGAAACCGGCACCAAGGCCCAGTGCGCCGACCAGGTAGAGCAGGCCGCTCATGCCGATGGCAAAGGGCAGGGCGCTGACAAAAATCAATGCGATCGTGTAGTAGAGAATGTGGCGTTTAGTTGTTGCCACACCGCAAACAACCGGCAGCATGGGGATCTCGGCGCGTGCGTATTCCTTGCGGCGCTTGATCGCCAATGGCCAGAAATGTGGTGGGGTCCACACAAATATGATCAGGACCAGGATAATCCCTTCAAGCGAAACCTGGCCGGTGACGGCCGTCCAGCCAAGCAAGGGTGGCATGGCGCCGGCGATACCACCAAGCACGGTATTGTGGTGGGTGGTGCGCTTTAAAAATGCCGTATATACCACGGCGTAACCAATCATCGACAGCAGCGTGAGAACGGCTGTCAGCGGGTTGACCAGCAGCGCGAGAATCATCATGGAAATCGTCGCGAGCATGATCGCAAAGGCCAGGGCCGGCAGAGTAGTCAATTGACCGCTTGCCACCGGTCGGTCGCACGTTCGCTGCATGAGTGCATCAATTCGCTGGTCGATGACGTGATTAATGGCTGCGCCACTGGCCGCGGCCAACGTGATACCCAGCGTCCCGAAGACCAATGCCTGCCATGGCACCAGGCCGGGGGTGGACAGCAGCATGCCAACGACGGCAGTGAGCGCAATGAGTGTTACTACGCCGGGCTTGCAGATTTCATAATACGCCTTGAAGCCGGGGCGTGCGGATAATGTGCCGGTTAATTCTGTCATGATCTTTTAGCGAGCTCCGTAGTGACTGACCATGGCGGTCATTTTTTCCGCGATAAAGCGGGATCGGTGGGGCGCCGAAAAAACCGCATGCAGACCGCCCTCGGGATTGATCACGAAAACCGAACTACTGTGAGCAACCTGGTAGTTGCCATCCGCGTCCGGCGTATCGCGTTCATACATGGCCCCCACCTGGCGCGTCAATAGTTGCAGTTGTTCATCGCGACCATGAATACCGAGGTATGTGTCGCCAAAGTGTTTGACATAGCGACCCAGTGTTGCCGGATCGTCACGCAGCGGATCGACACTGATTAATGCGATCTGTGGACGGATACCCCTGTTGCTTATGAGTTCGTGTTCCGCTTCTTTAAGAGTAAGCAAAGTAGTGGGACAAATGTCGGGGCAATAGGTGTAGCCAAAAAACAGCAGTGTCCAGCGCCCCAGTAACTGTTCTTTTGTGAAGGGGGCATTGTTTTGATCGCTAAGAGCGAAATCTGTGAGCACACGCGGCATCGGCAACAATACGCCCTGTAAATCGCTTGTGGCCAGGTTGGCCTGGCGTGCAGTGACCGATTGATACCGGGTCGATTGCAACCAGGCAACACTCGATCCAACAATCAGGCCGATGGTGATGGTCGCTAAAATCAAGCGTCTCATTCTGTCACCCCCCGCAGTCGGTGGCACAGAAAAAGCACTGTGGTCAACAGCACCAGCGCGTTGGCCTGGTGGGTCACAGCGAGTGTCGTGGGGACGGCCAGCAAGAGAGTTGCGATTCCGAGCGCAACCTGAAGTACTGCGACCAGCAGGAGAACGTGCACCGCAAGACGTGCCGGTCGGGCCATCGACTTGCGTACCGCAACGGCCCAGTAGCCAATCACCAGCAATAACGTGCTGATAGCCAGTACCCGGTGATTGAATTGTACGGTCGTCAGATTATCGAACAGGTTGCGCCAGGCCGGTTCCAGCGCCAGCAAGCCGCCCGGAATCCATTTGCCGTCCATCAGCGGAAACGTGTTGTAGGCCAGTCCGGCCTTGAGTCCCGCCACAAAGCCACCGGAAATCACAGTCACCGTGACCAGCCCGGTTAACGCGGCCGTCGCGCCATACAGCGCGTGCCGTATTTCATCGCGGCCACGAAAGAGGATGCCGAGTGCGACCCAGAACATAAAGGCGTAAATTGCGAAGGCGGCGACCAGGTGGGCCGTCAACCGATACTGACTGACGTGGGGATTGTCGACCAGACCGCTTTTGACCATGTACCAGCCAAGTAGTCCCTGCAATCCACCCAGAACAAACATCAACAGGTATTTGGGCAGCCCGCGTTTGTGAATGCGTCCGGTGGCCAGAAAAAACAAAAACGGCAGCAGAAACACCAGGCCAATCGTGCGTCCGAGCAGGCGGTGAAGGTACTCCAGCCAGAAGATACCCTTGAAACCGTCCACGTCCATTTCGTAATTGACGTGCCTGAATTCCGGTGATTGCTGATACAGCGCAAACGTCTCTTGCCACTGTGTTTCATTCAGAGGTGGCAATATGCCCATAATCGGTCGCCAGTCGACCATCGATAGCCCCGACCCGGTCAGACGGGTCACGCCGCCCAGCACGACCATGGCGAACACCAATGCGCAGCAGATCAACAGCCAGATGGCGACGATACGATGATCACCCGGGTTGTCGGCTACCGCTTTCATGCCGGGCTCACTGGGCGATTTAATGTCTGCAGCTTGATCAGGCCCAGCAACATCAGTGCTGCCAGACCATTGTGGGCCACGGCCAGAACAATGGGTAATTGGGTGACGATGGCGGCCACGCCCACGGCAAACTCGGCAATGACAAGCACCAGGATACCGACGGCAGCACCGCGAAACCGGGGGCCCGCGCGCAGGGCAGCAATGCCCGCCGCGAACACCGCCACAACGGTCAGGATGGCACCGAGGCGATGAGTTTTGTGGATTGCCGCTCTTTCGGCTGCACCGATCGCCACGCCAAAGTCGTTCACCTGGTGTGCACGCTTGAGATTGAACGCCTGGCTGATAGCCGGTCCCGGCAGCCAGGAACCATGACAGTCAGGGAGACTGCGGCAGGCGATTGCAGCAAAGTTGGCGCTGGTGAAACCGCCAAGCAGGATTTGCGCAGATACGATCACGAGCGCTGCCACTGTCCAGCCGCGGATTGGGGTAGGCGTGCTGCGTGGCGCCGGTTTGGCGCGTGCAAACACCAGCCAGCCCAGCAGCGCCAGCATGGAAAAGCCGCCGACCAGGTTTCCCATCACCACCGCCGGGCTATGCAGCGATCCGGATTTGAGTCCCAGTATGGCGAGGAACAGTGTCAGACCCAGCAAAGCCACGGTGATGAGGCGATTTTGTTTTTTGCCAAATGCAGTAATTGTCATAATAAACACCAGCATGCCCAGCACGGTTGCCACCAGCCGATGCATCAGGGTTGCAGCGGCGGGTGCCAGTGCGTGATCGGACACGCCCTCCTGGTCTGTACTCAATGGACCCGCTGGCGTGGCCGGCACTGCGCCGATGCGGCCATAACAGGCAGGCCAGTCCTCACACCCAATGCCCGAATGCAGAAGACGCAGATAGGCACTTACGAGTATCAGTACGAATACCAGCACCAGCGCAGTTTTGGCCATGGATTGGACTTTCCCGGGTCAGTCTTTCACGCGCGCCAGCTGCAGCGCTTCACCGCGAACGAGGCGCACGGGCCGGGGGGTTTTTTTCCATTCTACGCGGTCGTGACCGTATTTGAAATCCCAGACCCACGCGGCATCAAACTGAAAATGATAGTCGTTGCTGCTCCAGTAGTCGATGGGCTGAGCGCGGGTGAAAAAGGCCGTGTTGGTCGTCGGTGGCGATTCGGTCTTGCGGGGATCGCTGATGGACGCCAGCTCATCGCGTAATGGCACCCGCCAGTCATTGAAGCCACAATGCCCTGCCTCGTTGACCTTGTTGACGTAGGCCCAGGTGTCGCAGTCGCTGCCCTGGCACACACCACCGTTTGCCAGCCCGCGATAGTCCACGCCATTCGGTTCATTGGCTTCGTTTGGTGCGTACCAGCTATAAGTATGCCGCAGGTCGTGCAAACCACCATCGTCACTCTTGGTCGCCCACATCAACCCGGTATAGCGATCCAGCACGCACGGTGCTTGTCCATTCGGCGCGGCCAGTTCGTTGCCCGAGGCATCGATGGCCACATATTTCGTATCGTGAATTGCCGCATCCACAGTGGCGTCATCTGAACAGGCCATTAACCCCAATGGCATGACGGCCACTAACAATCGTGAAACGGTATTCAACTTCATTTATCTGTACTTCCGGTCTGGTCACTCTTCCAATGGGGCTACCCTACAACCCACTTCGGACGGTGCCCTTGATCTAGATCAATTCCCGCGACGGGCGACGGTGCTACGG
>JABDLQ010000021.1 GCA_013002925.1 Gammaproteobacteria bacterium
GCAATGCCGCGGCGGCACAAGCGATTATGTAACGAGTCATAATAGATATCCATTTTTGTATTGATCAATAGGATATCCAAAGCAAGAATCGGGCCATGTCAGCGAGATCAACGGTTTAAATATTTGCTCAACAACGAGCTGCAAAAAAACCTGACGTCAGGCAATGAAACCCGGGCAATTATGCCAAATGGAACGCAGATCAGAGCAACACATTAAGTAAGCTTTTGGTGCGCCAGATGTTGAG
Organism: Gammaproteobacteria bacterium; assembly: GCA_013002925.1. GTDB lineage: Bacteria > Pseudomonadota > Gammaproteobacteria > Steroidobacterales > SZUA-146 > SZUA-146. The sequence goes on from JABDLQ010000021.1 coordinate 245, forward strand.
CTCTATCAGTGCCAGCCGCCAGGTCCGTGACGACTGACTCGCACGCATCAGCCCCACGGCAGAACGCCCGTTGGATACAAACTGTTATGAATTAACCACTGCCGACGATTGTCACAGCGGATCGAAGGTTTGCAACAATGCGATGTTAGCCTGTCACCAGTTTCTGAACTTCTTTGCCTTTCTGGCCGCATCCTCCGCAGGACGCCAGAACCAGCCTTTTGCATCCCAGCACTGTGCGTAGTAATAATCTTCTGCCAGCGTGTGATAGGTTTGTGATGCCTCGGAATACATTTCAAGCTGTTCATAGGCATTGGCCATGATGAACAAACAGGTGCCGACATCGTTCAGCGCCCATTTCTGTGCAGCCGTTGCCGGCGGCTCAAAATCCGTCAGCCCAGCATTCATGCTCTTACCCTGTTCTCCATACAGTTCGACACATCGGCGCGTATAGGCAAACAACTCCGGGTAGTTCTTTTTCGCAAGGGCTTTCCACGCGCGGTCCGCGAGTGTTTGCGACGATGCATCACCATAATCCACTCTCGCCGCTGCCTCTTTGATCGACGTCTCCGTGACGTCGGTTGTGGCGCAGCCGACCAGCATTACCGCCAGACACATTAGCAAATACACTCTTCGCATAGAGTTCCCCCCCAGATGATAGCCTGCACTACTACGACTGTTACACCAGAGTCTGCCGGAAGTCCGATCCGCGGACTCATTGACAAGATCAAGTCACGACGCGCACAAAGCATGGTCCGTGACACACCAGCGATGGTCACGTATCGACATCAGATCCCAAACCTAAGGCGTCAGGCGTCAGGCGTCAGGCGTCAGGCGTCTAATCTTTGCGACCACCGAATGACTTGCCAACTAAAAATGCTGCACCTGCCGCAATAAGCAACGCCACAGCAGCGATAACAGGAGAAATAACATTGAGTGAGGCGGTACCGGGTTCGATGATGATGACAGGATCGAGGTCTTGAAATTCTTCACCCGCCGCAACACTATAGAAAAAATGAGTATCCTGGTCGACCTCGTTATACACCACGCAATCCCTGAGGTTCGTTACTACAAACTCAGTACCCGTCTGACCGACGCAAAAATCAGTTAACGCACCCGTATTCGCATTTTTTCCCTGTTTGGAGGCATAAAACGTGATCTTTGCCTCAACGTCTTTGCCAAGACCATTAAAAAACGTAATGGCACCATCGTCTGGCACCCTGGTTTTTCCATTGGGCAACAGGTTTTCATTGTAGATCTGAATACAGGGTTTAGGTGTACAGTTCAAATCGTAGCTAATAATGATGGGTTTTTTTACAGACATAACACTATCCCCTTCTGCTAGTTATCCGCTTGCGTTTCAACTAACGCAAGTTCCTGAAGCTCGGGCGTCACATCGATAATGGTTTGTGGAAAACCCAGTGATATCGCTAATGCACGCGACCTCGATGCCTGTTCCGGCTGATCGAGCAGTGCATAGCTTAGCGCTTTCATATATTCATGCTCCGGGTTTTGCCGGGATTTTTGACCGGCTTGCTGCAGAAGCTCCCCGGCCTGTTTGGCCTCGCCAAGGTTAGCATAATAAAAAGCCAGGTTGATCAGGGCGGACTGATCCAGTGGATTGACGTCGAGTTGCGCCCGCGCAAGTCGGATGGCTTTGCCGTAGGTCTGCCGGGCGAGATCCGATGCACCGGGCAAAAACCGCTGCGCATCGGCCAGGTTGCCCCACAACCGGTAATCACTACCGGCCTCTTCGGCGGCTTTTTTAAACATCGCCGCCGCCTGCTGATAGTCGCCAGAGTAATAATGCATGGTGCCGGTGTTGGAATACGCCGCTCGGCCCGGTTCCAGCTCCAGCGAACGGCTGTAATAGTCTGCGGCCTGGTCAAACCTGCCAAGCAGGTAGTAGGTGGCGCCGAGATTGTTGTAGGCATGTGCATTATCTGGCGTAAATGCGATGACCCGCTGAAAATTTTCCGCCGCTTCCTCATAACGACCCCTACGCAACAGAAACTGGGCCAGTAGATTATATCCATTCCAATAACCCGGCAGCAGATCGATCGCGCCCCGGTACTGGGTTTCAGCCGCCTCGTAATCGCCCTGTGCATTAAAAACTTTGGCCAGACCGGCATAGGCCTCAATGGATTTGGCGTCAAGAGCCAGGGCACTCTGATACGATGCGCGTGCCTGATCCAGCCGACCCACCGACAGGTACAATTCACCCAGTGCCGCGTGTACTTCGGCAAGATTTGCATCCAGCTTCAGGGCCTGGTCACAATTGGTTTCGGCAGCCGCAATGAATGCGGTATCGTTGGTACCAAAATAGCGCGCTATGAAGGTATGACACAAGCCGGCATACGCTTGTGCAAACCCCGGGTCCTGATCGAGTGCCTGACGAAACAACACGAGTGCATTATCCAGATTGCCGGCCGTCTTGGGGCGATTCAAAAAACTGCGCGCCTGAAGATACAGGTCGTAGGCCGCCGGGTTTTCGGTGGGATTTTCCGCCAGGGCTTCGCGAACTTCCTTGGTCAGAAGGACTTTTAACTCGCTCGCAACAAACAGCGAAATATTGCTTTGCATTTCCAGAATGTCTCTGATACGCGTATTGTAGCTCTTGCTCCAGTAATTGAATCCGGTGCTCACATCAACTAACTGCACGGCCACACGCAGCTGATTACCCACGCGACGTATGGACCCGTCAAGCACATGACTCACCGTCAGGCGCTCACCAATCGTTTTGATGTCCAGGCCCTTGTTGGACAGGGCATTGGTTGACGCACGTGCGGCGACCAGAAATTGTGGCACTTCATACAGACGCGTACGAATATCATCGGAAATGCCCTCGCTCAGGTACCGCCCGTCACCGCTCTCAGTCAGGTCCTGAAAAGGCATCACCGCAATTTTTGTTTTGGAGTCAAAAGGCAATGTTGGGAAAAACTTGCCATAGCTGAGTAATGCCACGGCCACGAGAAGCACACCAATTACGACCAGGTCCAGAAAATGAACAAAGCGTGCACGGTCAGCGATGACCGGCACTCCGGGCTTGCTATCCCATTCCATACCGTGGGGCGTCAGCTGAAAAACCCACGCCAACACCGCCACGACCGGAAAACCGACAGCAAGCGCGATGGCCACGGCTGCTGGCGTCCAGTCCGGCACAGGGAACGCACCGGACAGCACATCGGTAATCTGCATGATGAGCCAGGAAGCTACCGCATAGGAACCCAACACGCGAAACACCCGCCGGCGTTTTAGCGATTCAAACAAGCCTTGCGGGCGTGCTCTGGTAGTTGTTGTTTCGGTCTGTAGTTGCGCTGTGGCCGCTTGCCCGGCATGTTCAGGCTGCCCGGAGATGGTGTTATCAGCACTGTGCCCGGTTCTCTTTTCTTTAATTCCGGTGTCTTTATCGTCGCCATTACCGGGCTCCAGTGGCAGCGCTGGCGTCGCGAGACGGTAGCCGTCATCCATCGTTCCCACAATGAACAGCGGTTTACCCACGTGATCATCAAAACTCTCGCGCAGTTCACTAATCAGCTTCTCAATCTGGCCCGGGTGATGAGCCAGGCCATCTCCCAGGCATTGCAGCAGGTCTGCACCGCTTACGTTGTGTTCTGATTGCCCGGCAAGTTCGATGAGTATGGTCATGGCATCGGCGGAGATAATTTGCCTGCCATGTGGGCCGTAAATCGCTAACTCGGCAGGCGCGACGCGATATCCGTGAATCAGAAAATTTTCAGCAGCGCGCGTCATTGCCGTGACGAAACCATCACGGGTTTATTTGCGCAAACTTTATTTTTTGTTCTGATTGCAACAAACAGTCCTCTCATCAGCTGGGGCGACAGAATGAATGTCAGACCCAAAGAGTATAAACACCTGCGCGCAAAACTCCATTGACCGGCATCGATACCTCAGGAAAACAGCAGCTCACCATCCGCTTACCGCGCGGGTCACTTATTTCCGGCAAGGGTCGCTCTCAAGATATTCCGCCAGTCGCGCGACAGGCGTACTGACCTCGCTGTGAGAATTTACGACGCGAACATCGTTGGGCAAATTGCTGGCCGCCCAGGCCGCGAACCAGCATTCTGTCGCAGCGCGATGTGTGCGGGGTGAACTGGCATCAGAGCGTGGCACATGCACATCCGACACAAAAAAATAGTCTTTGTCCAGAGCCCACACACCAAGCTGGGCATCCACATGTGGACTGTGCCCCATCGATACGAGCTTGACACGATTTGGTGCGCTGCCAATGACTACAGAATCAGTGACCGGGGATACTGTTATCCTGCCACCGCGCTGGTCGAATCGATCATCGGGCATCGATAGGCGATTGAGCGCTTTATTGAGAAAGCTGGTGGATTGCCCGGGCGCATAAATGGTCGCCCCTGCCGCTGCAAATGCGCGCGCACCACCGGCGTGATCATCATGAAAATGCGTTAATCCGACGGCTCTGATCGGCTGCCCCGGGAATTGAGTTGCAAGATAATCGATAAGTCGTTCCGACAATCCACTCACTCC
>JABDLQ010000027.1 GCA_013002925.1 Gammaproteobacteria bacterium
GGGGAGTGTAGGCATTCGATCAACTCATGGTTTTGATATTCGAAAAAAAGGGGTCAGACACTTTTTTAAATTGAGCCCAACCGCTCCAGCGTGTCCGGGTATTTCCTGACCATCATGATCAGGGCAGCGGCCTGTGCATTGGGTTGCGCCCTGCCTTGCTCCCAGTTTTCCAGCGTGCGCGCAGAAACACGAAGGCTGCGGGCAAACACGGCGCGAGAAAGTTTGAGACGCCGACGCGTATCACGAATGAGGTCTGCATCAACTTGTGGTGGTGGCCGATCCGCCACCACGTGAGTGCGCAGCGTGATCTTCCCTTCGCGGTGCGAACCTATCGCCTCGATACCCGAGGCAAGCTCTTCGAAAAGATTTCGCTTCTTGCTCACTGATTTAACCGCCTCGTCCGCTCTTCAGTTTCGATCATGGCCTTAAGTGCACGCTTGTGTTCTGGCTTCAGGTCGCTCATCTCGTTCTTGCGATACACCGTCATCAGGTAGAGCTGGCTGTGTTCGTCCCAAAAGTAGTAAATGACCCGCAGACCACCCCGTTTACCCTGACCGTGCCGCGGGTCACGCCACCGAAGCTTTCGTAGGCCACCCGTACCGGTAATTACTTCGCCAAGCCGCGGCTGCTTTTGCAGTGTGTCCAGCAAGGCACTGAAAGAAGCCTCGTCAAAATATTCATCGCGCACTCTGCTAAAAGCAGGCGCCTCACAGAACACCAGGCGCATGACTATTCTATACGCAATTTGCGTACAGTCAAAATACACGCGAACTGAGGGACTCTGGTCATCCTTGACCTCTTTGCTCCAGATGCAGGCCATTCCATGGCCGGGACATCAGGCTAAGGCATTACCAAGCCCATCCCCAAACTGGCGCATTGTTTAAAGCGTAAGAACCCCGAGGCATGCGTGGCGGTGCTCCATGAAAACCAGGGCCTCAACTTACATATCGAAGACATTCGCAAAATTAAATCTGACCCCTTTTTGTTATACCCGTTTTACATAATAAAGGAGCGAAATCCCGAAGCCGGTGCCCTGCGTGGCTTGTGCTAAGCCAACAATCGCCAGACGAATTGCAAAACGGGGATTGCCAACTAAAGTTAGTGAACAACCCTGATTAGGGTCTCAAAACCATAAGAACAGAAGGGGGATCAAGATGAGCCGTTTTTTACTGGGATTACTTTCATTAGTTTTTTTAATTACTTATGCATCGGCAGGTGTTAAAGCGCCTAAAGAAAAGGCCCCACCGGAGGCAACGGCCTTTGTCGACTGTAATGAGGGTGACCGCATCATTGACGCGCTGGCAACACCCGCTCTCAATCTCACCATTGAGATCAACGGAATTTGCTCGGAAGACGTCAGCATCGATCGAACCAATGTGACGCTACGTGGCGACAACCCGTTGGAAGATGGCATTCGCCCAGATCCTGACGGGCTTCAGCGGCAAGCCCTGACTTTACGCAACGTGAGCATTATTAACATTGAAAATCTGACGTTGACCGGTGCGTTTACCGGGATTGGCATTAATGACTCGTTTGGTGTGAATGTGACAAATTGTCGTCTTGAAAACAATCATTTTGCCGGCGCCATTATTGGAACGGCCTCGGGATCGATCAACTTCACAGATACGATTGTCAGCGCCCCCATTCCTCCGGGTGGCGCGCGGTTGCTCCGTGGCATATGGGTGGCCAATGCAAGTTTCGTAAGGTGTTTAAACTGCACAATCAACGATTACAGGGACTCGTTGTACGTATCGACGGGAGCCCAGTTATATGTAGAGGGCGGAAGTTTTACTGCCGGACGCCGCGCACTGACTGTGCTCGATAACGCGTCCACGGATATGACTGTACCGTTCGGCTCGACGGACACCATTCCGATTTCAGGTTACGTCAGAATTGACAACAAGGGTTTCGCCAGTCTGCGGAATGTTTTGCAGAGTGATTCGGGGCCCTCGCACAGCATTCGCCGCGGGGCGAGCCTGGTGATCCAAGGCTCGACTTCGCTAAATAGTGGTGCATTGGTGGGCGAGTTTGCCAATATGACATTGCTTGGGACTTCCACCTTATCCGGAAATCTGAGCTGTTTTAATGGTGGCGATGCTTACTGTGCTGACCCCGCAACCCAGACATCAAGCGCCAACTGTGGGCAATGCATGACGCCGTCCCCATAGGTTGCCGAAACGAAAAAGGGGTCAGATTTATTTTCTCGACACGGGTGTGGGCCATCACCTGCCAGACAAGGCAAAATAGATCGGACCCCTTTATCTGCGCAGCCTTTAATCAAAGTTTTTGATCGAGGGCATAGTCTGCGTGGTGGCCGGAAAAAAAGGCCGCCCTGAAAGGCGGCCTTTTGCTTCCTGTGAGAAACAATCTCAGCAGAGTTGCATAGCGCGTGGCTCTAGTGCGAGTGATCGCCCTCGTGTCCTGGGACCCAGGTCACAAACGTGATGTGACGGGTTCCGTCAGGGTCTATGCGCATGAATGTCTCAACGTTATTACGCCTACCAATGGATACACCCCAGCCAATGTTGCCGTTGTTGCCGTTGGTTTTGCCCTTGTTACAGCCTTTACCGGGGGGCGCGTTGCAGCCATTGCCACCACCGTCGTCGCCACCGCCGCCACCAGATCCTTCATAGGAATCGTAGCTGTCCAAATGGCCGTACATTGTATCCAGCTGCTCGTAGTCATGAGCATTTGGAAACTCGTATGGCGGGTCCTGGTAGTCCATGCAACTGAACAACGACTGGTTATTGAAATCTTCGTCCTGGTGACCAAGTCCGACGTTGTGGCCAAGCTCCTGGCAGGTCACGCTCTGCTTCCAGTTCGGTTGGTTATAGTACGACTGGGAAAAATAGGTGTCGTTCATCTTGGTGTAGCCGGTGGTGATATGCCCATTGGCATCCAGAGATATGCCTGCGATGCCGAGCCACCCGGTTTGACCGTATGCGAGATTGCAGATCCTTACTTTGCCATTACCACCATTGCACTGTCGGCGCGTCTTCTTGTTCGTTGATCCGTTCGGATCTTCAATCAGGTTGAGCACGCCAGACGCCGACCAATCTGAAATCGCCTGGGTCACATACGGATCCCAGTCGCTCGTCGTGCTGTTAACGACGATCAAATCAAAAGACGACGTCGTGCGTGCCCAGTGATAGTCGTTCCAGGAATGATTAGCGTAGGCTACGGCCGTGAGCGAAAGGATGCCCAAGCCGGTGAGTATTACCTTTTTCATCTGTACTCCCCCGAGGATCAGGTGATTCAAGAATCGAATTCAATCTATTCGGAAAATTCGAGGCCGAATTATCAGTGATCGCCTCGCAATTGCCAAATCTAAAACTTGCCCATTAGCGGACCAGTTCGCGCAAAGCTCTCAATTTATAGCACTATACGCGCAGCGAACTGATCACTTTTTACAATAGTCTACAAAAGCCTCACCCGACGTCAGCCATTATGCCACCCGGTGGCAGAGCCCCAAAACAGAGAACAAAAGCCAACCGTCATTTCCGCGGCACATGTTGCAGATCTTCTATAATCGGGCAGTCGGGTACGTCTTTGCCCGAACAATGACTTGCCAGCGTGCTCAATGAACGCTGCATTTTCCGGCATCAGCCCCTGCTGCTCGCAGTAGCGGATGGTTTCTACCTTGCAGCCGGCACGTTTTGACAGGGCGCCTTTGTGCCGGAAAAAATCTGGGGTCGATATTTCGGGGAAGGCAAGGGAGGCAAAGATGACTGAAGCGACGAGGGATGTTGAGTTGCGTTCTACGCTGGTCTACCCGGAATGTGGCAAGGCAGAAGAAGAAACCATGCCCACCGACGCGTGCCAGTACTTTTATGACTGCAAGCATTGTGGCGCACTGTTGCGACCGAACGAGGGTGACTGCTGCGTATTTTGTTCCTACGGCAGCGTGAAGTGCCCGCCGGTGCAACAGGCACGCGGTTGTTGCTGAGGATAGCCCCGTGCGTGCAGAGAATACATAAAAGGGGTCTGGCCACTTTTTACGCATGAGATGCGGGAATCCAGTAAAACAATCGCCGAAGGTGTAATCCTATTCTTCCACCTTCCGCGCCACCTTTCTATACAAACAATAATCACAGCCCGCCCC
>JABDLQ010000038.1 GCA_013002925.1 Gammaproteobacteria bacterium
AAGAGTCTGATCGCATTACCCGTTATCTTGAAGATATCGACCTTGCGCGCGAACGGGCCGTGGTGTTGCAGGAGGAGATCATCAATCAGCTTGCCCAAGAGCAAAATACCCGTATGTACGTGCTGTCCGTGGTTGCCGCGATTTTTCTACCGCTGACTTTTGTCACCGGCCTTCTGGGCATGAATGTGGGGGGGCTGCCAGGTGTGGAGAACCCGCAGGGATTCTGGTTTGCGGCTGTCATCATGACCGCGTGCAGCATTCTGATGATTCTTTACTTCCGCTGGAGGAAGTGGATTTAAACCATTAACCGGGTCTCTGCTGACGGCCAGAAACGGTTCAGGCGCCCGCAGGTTTCCGAGGTCACAGTGGTTGGCTCCGCGATGTATTCCAGCCGGGCACCCGGGCACCCCGGGGTTTGCGACGAATCCCGACAATCCGTAAAACACACGATTAAAATGTTGATAATGATCTACAGGCTCCTGTTAAATTCGTGCGAACGAATTGCGTGGTGACGGTCCAAACAGAGGGTGACCCCGGGAACGGCGCCACAACCCCGGTGCAGCCTAACTGAGCGACATACTATTGATAAATTCTGAAGGGATATGACGGACGGCATGTGGCGATATCTGACAATCGTGGTTATTAAAAATGGCACTGGTGTACACCTGTGCCAGATAGCTTGCCTTCTGTTTGTACTGTTCCTGCCGACGTTCGGTCACGCATTGCCAATGGAGTATGTCGCGCCCGATTCGAAAGTACGCGCTCCGGTCGAATCCACGTTGCCGGCACGGCGGCTGGCACAACTGCAAACTACCGAAGGATATGCTTTCTGGGCGCGCCGTCTGCAGCGCGACGGGCGTAAGGCACTGGAAAGCCTTGGCTATTATTCGGCTGAAGTGCGCGTCAAACTCGATTCGCAAAATAGTGTTCGTGTTGAAATTGACCCTGGTTTGCCCACTGTTATCAATGAGGTGAAACTGGCCTTTCATGGGTATCCAGGGGACGCATTACCGGTGTCGCTGGGACTACAACGCGCTGACCAGCTGGATCATGGTTTGTACGAAAGCGGTAAGCGTCGCTTACACAGCTGGTTGCTTGCACATGGTTACCTCAATGCGGCCTTGACGGAACATCGTATTGAAGTGAATCGCAAAAAACGCACTGCTGATATCCGGTTGGTTTGGGATGTGGGGCCGCTCTTTCGTTTTGGCGACACCCGGTTTCTTGATACGACGCTAAATCCAGACTTCTTGCAGCGCTATGTGCAGCATCAGCAAGGCTCCCCTCTCAGTGAAAAAGATCTGCAGGCGTTGAGTCAAAACCTGCGCAATAGTGGCTATTTCAGTAATGTTGAAATTGCTCCGCTGGTCGGCGAGGCCAATAGCGACTGGCTCACACCGGTGCAGATAAAGCTCACCCCGGTAAAGCGATCCGTATACGAGGCCGGGGTGAGTGTGGGAACAGATCGCGGCCCCGGTGTGGATGCAGGAATTACGCGCAGGCAGTCAAATGCGCAGGGTCACCGCTGGGAAGCGCGCATCGATGTCAGTGCCCGCCGCCAGTTTATTGCCGGTCGCTACGAAATGCCGTCGGCAACGCAGATGGACCGCACCCGGCTGCTGGACTTTAACGTGGTCAACGAAGAAACAGACTCAACCCGAAGAACCACCATTCGCACGGCGCTAAGCCTGCAAAAAAGATGGCGTGGCTGGCGACGTACGGATGCCATTAATGTACTAAACGAACATTACACGGTGTCCGGAGACAAGCGCGAATCCACGATGCTGATTGGAAGTGCTGAACTGTTTCGCCGTGAATCCAACGATGCCGTAAATCCGACGCATGGCTGGCGTGCTCGCGGTGAACTATCAGCCTCATCAACATTGCTTGGTTCAGCCACTGATTTTGTACGGGCCGAGATTAATGGCAAATTTATTGGCAGCATTGGCGACAAGTCCCGCTGGCTTCTGCGTGGACGAATTGGAAGTATGTGGACTGCTGATTTTGCCGACGTACCCGCGTCACTGCGGTTTTTCGCCGGTGGTGATTACAGTGTTCGAGGCTTTGATTATGAGTCCCTGGGTCCGCGGGACGATGCGAACAATGTGGTAGGAGGCGTACATGTCATCGAGACCAGTATTGAACTGGATCGACTGTTGACCCCAAAGTGGCGAATAGCGCTTTTCGCCGACGCCGGTAATGCGTTTGGCGACGGTCGCGAGTCGCTGGAATACGCTGCGGGTGCAGGCGTGAGATGGCTCTCACCGGTGGGGCCACTGCGACTGGACATCGCCGCACCCCTCTCAGAGAGTGACGGTGGCATGCGCATACATTTTAGTGCGGGGCCGGATCTGTGAGGCGTTTGCATTTATACAATCTGGTGTTGATCCCGCTGTTATTGATTGTGCTGTTGATGATATGGCTGGTCACGACTCACAGTGGCTTGCAAACACTATTCTCGCTGGTCAATCGTGTTGCACCGGTTACTATTGAGCATCAGGGTTTGCAGGGACGGCTAGCAGATTTCAGCGCTGCTGAACTGATCGTTGATCTGGAGTCCACCACGATCCGGGTGGACGCGCTGCAGTTACGCTGGAATCCTTCAGCGCTACTTGCAAAAGAGCTGCAGCTTGCGGAACTGCAGGCGAAAAAAGTCACCATTGCGCTGGCACAGCAGCCTTCCCAAACACCCGGCGAGCCGTTTGATATCGATACGATAGAGCTGCCGTTAGAACTGTATATTTCCGACGTTGGTATTGATGTGATTGATCTCAACGGTCAGGAACTTGCCCGCAACGTTAAATTGCGCGCGATGGTTACGCATGACAACTGGCAAGTACCTGCGATGAGTGCAGAGACTCCGTACGGATCGGTACGGTTGGAGGCCCACGTTGAACCGCAGGAAAACTGGCAGCATACGATAGATGTCGATGGTCTCCATGAACAATACGGGGCTGTCACCGCCCGCATAGTTGGTAACCGGGATGTGACCGACGGATCCTTGTCAGCCGCAGCCTTTGAGGCAACATCGAACCTGAGTGTTACAGCTCCTTTGGGCGATGCCCGCTGGCAGCTCACGGCGAAGGCCGCAAACCTGTCTGCGCTCGGGCGTACCGGGCGCATCGAGATTGGCGGTGACGGTAGCTGGGAGGAGGGTGTGCTGACATTAGATGCCGTGATTGACGGTATTGAGGCACAAATCCCGAGACTGGCATTTCAACGTGTGAACGATGCAGTGGATGTCGCGATGGATGGTCGCGTGCAGGAGGTGCCGTTAGCGTTCAGCGGCAGGATAAACCCAGCGGAACTTGTCAATGGACTATTGCGTTTTGACGAAGTACAGGTTGCGCCGGACCTGTCACTACACGGTGCGCAACTGCAGGCTAACGGTCGTTGGGACGAGCTTACCTTTGATCTGCAGGCGCGGGGAAAATTTCATCATCCGGTGACTCTTAAGATGCAAGGCACTTTACTGGATTACCGGCAATTAACGCTGGCCAGTATGAATGCGCAACTGCTGTCGGGAACCGTCACGGGCAGCGGTAGCCTCAGCCTAGCTGACAGTGGCCCCAAAGCTGACCTTTCCCTGCGATTTTCCGGGTTAAATTTTGTCGGTGTCGATCCGCGTTTACCCTCTGCTGTGTCTGGCCGATCGCGCCTGCAGCTGGATGCCAATACCGTGCGCGGCAGTGTCAGTGACATGGTGGCGGCGATCCCCGGCAGTGATACAGCCGTTCGTGGTAGCGGTGGTTTTACGCTCACCGGCCGAGAATTGTCTGCAGCCCGCCTTGCACTCAACGCAGGCTCCGCAAACCAGCTGAATGTGAAGTTCGCTGACAATCGCAGGGATTTTGACGTCAGCATGGAGATTCAGTCTCTTGCCGCGTTCATAGCTGATGCCAGGGGCGAGATGCGTGGGCAGGTAACCATCAACCCGCAGGATCTGTCCCTGCAGGGCACGATGGTGATTGCAGATGTTGATATCCCCGATGTGTTGTCTCTAAGTACCGCAGATATTGAGGGCTCTGGCGCGCAGTCAGGATCGGTGGTGCGTATCAATGGCACCGGGTTGAGTGCGGGTGCCCAACAAGTGGAATCGTTCAATATGTCGCTGACCGGTACGGCGGCTGCACACCAGATCACGGGTGCAGCGCAACTGGCCAACGGGCAACAACTGGACGTTGGCATTGACGGTAGACTCGGGGATCGCGACTGGCAGTTCACGGTGACCAATTTGCAACTGGATTATGATGGGCTTTCTGCGCAGTTGGAATCTCCGGCGTCTGGTCAGTTGTCCGCTGACAATCGCACATTGGAACCGCTGTGTCTGAGCGTGGCAGGCAGTGGCAAGGCCTGTGCGTCGCTGCAGCAAACGCCAGATGTACTGACGGCCACTGCCACGGTCTCTCTGCCACCAGGACAGACTGGTCTTGAGTCCTGGTTTCTACAGTTTAATCTCCCTGCGTTGCGTATCGATCAGGGTCTCGAGATGCAGTTTGACATGCGCCAGGAAAATGGCGTGATCGACTCGCTTGCACTATCGGGGGAGGTGCCGCAGCTGGTGATTCCTGCTCTGGACGGTGAGTCGGTTGAAATGACCGGCATTAACTTGTCGGCATCGGGGACGGCAGAGGCGATCACATACACTACCTCGCTGCAGCTGGCGGGTGGCAGCATTGCCAGTAGCGGCGAACTGGTCAATATCAGGCAGCCCAGGTTAAACGGCGACCTGATCATTGATCTGCCTGATCTGCCGGCACTGTCGGCTTTGGTCAGCAATCTGGATATCCGGCGCGGAGCCGTGGCCGGGGATCTGCGATTGCAGGGACCACTCTCAGGTCCCCGTCTGATCGGCAGTCTCGATCTGGTTGATCTGCAACTTGAATGGCCAACTCTTGGTACCCGTCACGATGGGACACTGAGTTTTGTTTTCACCGAGTCTGACGACGGTGTAGTAGCAGGCGAGCTTCGCTCACCCAGTGGAGTAGTCGACGTTACCGGCACGATTGCATGGACACCGGCTCCCGCAGCAAACTTCAGGCTGACAGGGGAAAACTTTTTAATTGCTGATACCGCGGATTTGAGTGTTGCTGCCAGTCCGGACCTTACGATGCGATGGGAGCCCGGCAAGTACAGTCTGACCGGCAAGATCATGATCGACCGGGCATACTCCAGCCTGGATATGCCGGCGCTGCAACAGTCAGTTCAACTTAGCGATGACGTTGTATTTGTCGATGATATGGATGCCATGAGTCAAGGCGGTGCTAACCAGGTTACCGTGGATGTAGTGGCAGAATTCAAAACGCCAGGCAAGATCGACGGGCGCGGGATCACCGGTGAGGTCGACGGGCGCGTGCGCATCAGCCAGCAACCGAACCGGCCGGCGCTAGCTAACGGCAGTCTGAATCTGACCGGTAGCTATCGCGCGTTTGGACAAGTCCTCAACATTGAAAACGGGCAGCTGGTCTACACGAATACTTCGCTTGAGGATCCTGTGATCAGTGCCTATGCGACCCGGTCGATTGATGACATCACGGTCGGAGTGCGCATTGATGGTCGGGTCTCATCGCTGGCGACACGCCTTGAATCCACGCCATCCATGCCCGAATCAGACATTCTGCACTACCTGGTACTCGGCCGGGCACCGGGTACCGCTACCCAAAGCGAAACCAATCAGTTGTCGGCGGCGGCCCTCAGCCTGGCATTAAAACAAAGTGAAGCCGGCGTGCAATCATTGGGCGATCGCATCGGTGTGACTAATCTTGGCATTACGCAGGAGCTTGGCATGTTGGCCCTGGCCGTTGGCAAACAGATTTCACCCCGTCTGTACGTCAGCTATACCGTAGGATTGCTGGAACCGGTGGACATTGCCCGTATGCGCTATTCTCTCAATCGATTTTTGTTTCTCGAAGCAGAGGTCGCCGATGAGAGCAGGGCAGGTATTCACTATCGAATCGAAAAAGACTAGACAAACTACTAGTATCTGTTGAACCCGGAGGCCAATTGCCTGGACTCCGACACCAGGATTTACGCGCTTCGGTCCGTCGCATGAGCGGCAACAGGAATGAGTGTTAAGCACAGAAGTTCCGCGTAAACTCCTACCTTTCAGGCTCGATTTTCAGGATGCAA
>JABDLQ010000278.1 GCA_013002925.1 Gammaproteobacteria bacterium
CAACTTGGCTATACAATGATTAAAATACACCAGGCGCAAACCCTGCCAACGATGCTTGCCGGCAAGGATGTGCTGGCGCAGGCCAGGACGGGCAGCGGCAAAACAGCCGCTTTTGGACTGGCCTTGCTCAACGGCCTGGCCCCTGCCAGGTTCCGGGTACAGGCACTGGTGCTGTGTCCCACGCGGGAACTCGCCGAACAGGTGACAGGAGAGTTACGCCGGCTCGCCCGCGCTATTGCGAACATCAAGATCCTCGCCCTGTATGGTGGCACGCCCCTGGGGCCACAAATCGGTTCGCTGCGCAGCAGCCCGCATATCGTCGTTGGCACTCCAGGAAGGATACTCAAACACCTGACGATGCAAACGCTGCAGCTCAGCAATCTGCGGTTCCTGGTGCTCGATGAGGCTGACCGCATGCTGGACATGGGCTTTGACGACGAACTGAGCGCCATTTTGCGTTTTGTCCCCACTGCCCGGCAAACACTGTTGTTTAGCGCCACCTATCCGGACGCAATAGCCGCGATCAGCGCCAGCGTACAGCACAACCCGGTGAGCATTGACGTTACGTCAGATGAAAACCCCGCCCCGATCACCCAGTTCTGGTGCGCCACCACGCGTGAGAATCGCATGTCCAATCTGCTGCGCGCGCTGCGTGCATGGGGTGGCGCGCTGAACCTGGTTTTTTGTAACACCAAAAACGATTGCATCGAAGTGGCTGACTATCTACAGGCACAGGCCATCGTCGCTGTTGCGCTGCATGGCGATCTGGAGCAGACAGAGCGCTCGCAGGTTCTGGTGCGCTTTGCCAATCGCAGTGCCAGCGTGTTGATTGCCACGGACGTCGCAGCACGCGGACTGGATGTCAAGGACATCGATGCGGTGTTCAACTTCGAACTGCCCAAACACGCCGAAGTGTACGTGCACCGCATTGGCCGCACAGCGCGCGCTGGCAAGACCGGAGTTGCCATTAGCCTGGTGGAACAACGCGAGGAGTGGCGGATGCAGAAAATCGCGGATCATTTACCGGGTGTGTTGTTGCAAAAACGCAAAATTCCGGATGTCTCGCAACCGGCTCATGCCGATGACCCACTGGTACCTGCGATGACTACCATCCAGGTCAGCGGCGGACGCAAAAACAAATTACGTCCGGGCGATCTGCTGGGTGCCCTGACGGCAAAAGGCGGTGTGCGTGGTGACACGGTGGGTGCAATCGATCTGTTTGATCACCATTGTTTTGTGGCAGTGAGTAATGTGCATGTACCTGCAGCTTTGCGACAACTGGTCAATCATCCGATCAAGGGACGGCGTTACCGGGCCCGTGTGCGAAAGTAGCAAAGAGTCAACTGCATGGCCGTAAGAAGTGCTTTTTCTATAGCTGTCAGGCACCGGGAGGGTACGATCTTCTTACGTACGATCAAGGCAAAACAAGATGCGTTTACCCACCGGTATTAACACCATTCAGTTCGCTCACAAAAGCTATTGTCGCTAACGCAGTGCGTCTTCGTCTGCAGGTACCTTATCGATTTTTTCCCGTGCCAGTTTCTGATTGGCTGCGTCTGCATCCGGTTCTTTGTGCACACCTTGCACACCCGGTCTGTGCTGAAGCACGGCCAGAATGGGGAAATGGTCAGAGCCAATATCCCCGAGACGATCAAGCGAGACCAGCGTAAAGTTGTTTGAACAGAACACGTGGTCCAGTGGCCAACGCATAAAAGGATACCTGGCGTGAAAGGTGCTGTAGGTGCCACGGCCAATGCGCGGATCGAGCAGTCCACTGATATTCTGAAAAAGCCGGGTTGACGCTGACCATGCAACATCGTTCATGTCACCCATTACGATGGTCGGGCGTGCCCTTGCATCCAGAGATTTCGCGACCAACAGGAGTTCTGCATCACGCTCCGCCGATGTCGGGTTCTCGGTCGGGCTGGGTGGCGCCGGATGCAGGCAATGCAGTTCGACCTTGTGGCCGGACCGCAGCACAACATCGGCGTGAATCGAAGGCACATCATCTTCGACGAGAAACAGCACCTCAGGATCGATGAGTTCGAGGCGCGAATAAAGATGCATACCGTACAGATTATCCAGTGGGTGCTTCACTGCAAAAGGATAACCGGACTCGATCATATCGAGCTGTGACTGCCACCAGTTATCCGTCTCAACAGCCAGCACAATATCCGGGTCGCGCTCTTTGATCAGACGCAGCAACGCTTCAGCGTTGCGATTCGGTGTGAGGACGTTGGCGACCAACAGGCTCAACCTGTCTTCTTTGTTTGACGCCGTCGCCGACTTGAGCTGCCTCGGGTACAAACGAGTGTATTTTGCAATGCGAGTGAGTTGGAAACCGATACAAACGCACAGCACTGCAATCAGCAGTTTATCTTCGGCATCGCGCCACCCGGCGACTGCCATGTAGGTCGCCAGCACGATCAAGCTCAGCATTGTCACCTGGACTCGCGGGAACTCAAATGCACGAATCCACCAGGCGTCGTGCCTGAACATCGGCAATAGTGTCCAGGTTATCGCAATAAATGCGACTATACTGACCGCCCAGTCGAATATCATAAGGATGATTGTCTCATATTCGGCGACGGTAACTGCTGAGGCAATTTTATGATAGTCACAGCAGATTCCAGACGGTCAACACACCTGTGCGGCGACGGTTTGTAAAACGTATAGGGACAATGACCGTACAGCAGCCACCGGTTTACCGCCACAGGGTGCGTGCAACGACCTATGGGGGTTGGAGCGGGTGAACCGAATTGAACCGTCAATTCCGGCTTGGTAAGGAAAGGTGAAAACCGCATACGACATCCGCACTATTGTCCAGATTTTGGTGTGGCCGTTTGTAAGCCATTGCGGTGCTATCAATCGGTAACCGGCCAGATCGCAGGTGGCGCCCGTCGAGACCCTATGCACTGTCGCGACAGGAAGCTTGCCCGGCGCCACGCCCGCCCGGCAACAGCACAGAAAAAAGACACTGCCGCTGTGGCAGCGCAAGCAGTATGTCGAGATAAAAACAACTGAAACAGAGAATCTTCTTCACGAGCTCTTGGCATGCGCCGGGCGGGCCGAGAAACGCAGGCCGTGGTTATTGAAAATTATTAGTTGAAGCATAAACT
>JABDLQ010000283.1 GCA_013002925.1 Gammaproteobacteria bacterium
ATCGCGCACAGCCCACGCGCCGAAGTCGTCGTTTCTGTTGAAGCCACCCTGGACACCACCAATGACAAAGCGGAAGCCCCACGCGAGGGCGGAATTGGGCGCATATTCCGTATCTGACCAGTGGATACTCGCTATGTTCGTAAACATGGCCTGGTCGCCGACCAGGTCATCGCCGGGGCTGCCCGCCAGATTGTAAAAGAACATGTATCCTAACTCGTTATCGCGACAGGCCAGTTCTGATGCTCCGTTACAATCTACTATTGATTCATCGCCGTTCACATCCATCGATACCAGACGCCAGTCCTCAAAACCCCCATGACTTAAGCCATCGGCCCACGCCACCGAGTCGTCCCAGTTCATATCGCCACCCAGGTTCGCATTCTGCAACCAAGTGATGTCCAGCGCATCGTCGTAAATCATGCCACCGCCGCGATCAAACAGCGCTGCCTGATTACCGCTCGATACCATCAACAACACAAAAGCAATAAATGATTTTCTGAACATGTCCGCTCCCTTATTAATTGTTTTCTAGTTGAGTTGTTGTGTTGATTTGAAATTATAAATAACCGCTGAAATATTCAAACCATAACCCCATTAGATTAGGTCATTCTCCCCCGGTGCGACCGTGAGGTGCGAGCATTTTCGTAATTCCGTTGGTGCTGGTATAAAATATTCAGCATATCTGCGCTTTTGAGAGCACAGCGGCAACAGGAGACAGACATTCGCATGACGCGCTGTGATTTTTCCGATGACCAGAAACCGCTCTTGATTGGCGGCAGAATAGCTAATAATAACAGCCTGTGGAATGCCTGGCACGACGGAATTTCTGCAGCGGGGGAGAAAAAATGTCTCATCTGATTGATCTTGCAAAAATGGCCGATGATGTTTACCTGGATGCTAACGAGTCGAGACTCCACGGCAATTGGGCGATCAAAGACGCTCTGAACGTGGAGAATTTACGGATCAGAGCCTATGAGGGGACACGGTCTAAAACGCTCGTCCTGTGTATCCGTGGTACAGCGAACACGCAGGACCTTGTGGTGTCCGATTTGGCAGGAATAGGGCTTGGCGGTGGCGTGCTGGGTCTTAAAATGAATGATGCGGTGGCTTTTACCTCGGATTACGCAAGAAGCAGCAAGGATGTGTGGTTGACCGGGCACTCGCTGGGTGGCGCCTACGTCCAGATACTTTCCTGCATACTGAACGTGCCGGGGGTTACTTTTAATGCGCCGGGCGTTGTCTCAATGATTAATCAAATGGATGGGCATCCTGTCATCGCTGCGCTGGGTGGAATTGCGGGTGCCGGGATGGGTGTTCTGGCCAGTATTGCTTCTCCCTTGTTTGGCAAGGATATTGTCGATTTCATCACCAAGTCTGCTGCCGGTGCCAGTAACAACGCGTTTGGAACGGTGGCAAATTATCGTGGCAATTTGGACCCGGTGAGCAAGGTCGGTGTGCATGTGGGCACTCCCCCGATTACCATTAATCTCGCAAGCCAGAAGCCGCACCCGCACAGCATGGTGCCGTTGATCGCCGCACTTGAAAACAGAAAAAAATAAAAAACAGGCGCGGGAGAAAAGCGCCATGTTTACTCGCTAGCCGGGTATTCTGATTCCCGTTATCAATAATCAGTAATCAGTAATTAACAGCCAGTAACAAGAATCTGACTTTATTGCCGGTGTACGAACCCATTGCACAGGCTAACTTTTGCTTGCCTGCTGCTAGTCAACTGTAGTTACCCGATCATTTATTTGTAATACCCAACCTCGATTTTGATATCGGCATAGTCCGTGCTTATTGTTCTACCGGCACCCCGTTTACAATCACATGCGTGATGCGGCGGGTGTTGCGAATGTCGTCAAGCGGGTTTGCATCCAGCAACACGAGATCGGCAACCTTGCCAACTTCAATCGTGCCGAGCGCGTCTCCCTGGCCCATGAACCGGGCGGCATCACGCGTTGCAATTTGTAAAGCGCGAGCGGGCGATAGGCCGGCGCGAACCAGGAGCATAAGTTCGTCGTGCAAACCCATGCCTGGTTTGACGCCGGGGTTGGGGCCGTCGCTGCCGGCGAGCAGCGGGAGTTCCGCTTTTTCCATTTCTCCGACCAATGCGCTGAGTTTTTCAAAGCGACGGCAATCGAGTTCGATGTCTTCGCGCGTTGCGTCCGGCAGCTGGACAAAGCGTTGCAGATAACCTGGCAGGTCGGACAGGAATGCATCATCGATCGGTGGCAGTGGTGAACCCGGGCAGCGTGGGTCCGCGTTTACGAGCAGGGTGGGCGTCAGCCAGGTGCCGTGTTCCCGGATCAGCTTAAAGAGTGCGTCAGCCTTTTTCGGGCTGTAGGTTGCCAGCAGTCGATTGGTCCGGTTTTTTTCGGCCGATTGTGGGTTAATGTCCTGGCTCGCCGGGCCGCTGATTTCGTCTAAAATTTCGGCCCGGATGGCGTCTTCCTCGGTAGAGGTCGATATCAGGATGTCATACAGATGCTCCAGTGAGGCCAGACCGCTGGTGACCGCGTGGCGAGTGCCTACACGTGTCGGAATATGGCCTGCGA
>JABDLQ010000289.1 GCA_013002925.1 Gammaproteobacteria bacterium
CCGTCATCGGGAGGGGGGCCATCGCCCGGCCATGACTGTGGGGTGGGTAACAAGGCGTCGAGGACACGGTCTTCAGCGGCATCTTCTGCGCGATGCCGGACCTTGTCCATTTCCTGTTCGCGGGTCAGTTTTACCGCCACGTCTACCAGGTCTTTGATGATGGAATCCACTTCGCGGCCGACGTATCCCACTTCGGTAAACTTGGTGGCTTCCACCTTGATAAACGGCGCGTTTGCCAGGTTGGCGAGCCGTCGGGCAATTTCCGTCTTGCCAACTCCGGTGGGACCAATCATCAATATGTTTTTTGGCGTGATTTCATTGCGCAGCGGCTCATCCACCTGCACCCGGCGCCAGCGATTACGCAATGCAATGGCCACCGCTCGTTTGGCGTCGTTCTGACCAATAATGTGTTTGTCCAGTTCCTGAACGATTTCCCGGGGAGTCATTTGTGACATAGGATTGTTACTCAACTCAGATAGTGTCCAGTTCTTCGAGGACAAGGTTGTGGTTCGTGTAGATGCAGATATCTGCAGCGATCGACAGCCCCTTTTCGACGATTTCACGGGCACTCATGTCCGTATTTTCCTGCAACGCGCGCGCAGCCGCCTGTGCAAATGGGCCGCCGGAACCGATAGCCACCAGGTCATTCTCAGGTTCAATGACGTCGCCGTTGCCGGAGATCAGCAGGCTGGCTTTGGAGTCCGCCACACAGAGCAGGGCCTCAAGCCGTCTTAACATACGGTCGGTGCGCCAGTCCTTGGCCAGTTCAATCGCTGCCCGCGTGAGGTTGCCATATTGCTCGAGCTTGCCTTCAAAGCGTTCAAACAGGGTAAAAGCATCTGCAGTGCCACCTGCGAATCCAGCCAAAACCTGGCCGTCATAAAGACGCCGCACTTTGCGGGCATTGCCTTTCATGACGGTATTGCCTAGCGTCGCCTGGCCGTCACCACCGACGACGACTTTGCCGTTGCGGCGTACCGACAGGATTGTCGTGCCTCTGTACTGTTCCATAAATACTCCCGGAAAAATCAAGCCTTGGCGCTGTCCGGTGTGGCGCCAGGATGGGTGATTGTACCTGTTACCTACTTCTTGCGGGCTCTTGGATGGGCCTTATCGTAGATGCGGGCAAGATGCTGAAAATCAAGGTGGGTATAGATCTGGGTTGTAGAAATGTCGGCATGACCCAGCATTTCCTGTACAGCGCGCAGGTCGCCACCGGATTCCAGCAGGTGGGTGGCAAAAGAATGTCGAAACAAATGTGGATAGACATTGGCGTCAACCCCCTGACGGCGTGCCCAGTATTTCACCCGGGCCTGTACCGAGCGGCGGCTGATCCGTCGTCCGTTGCGGCTGACAAACACGGCCGTCTCATCGACGGACGCCAGCTGTGTGCGGGTTTTTAGCCAGGTATCGAGGGCAGCAATGGCACGCCTCCCCACAGGCAGCTGTCGGGTTTTATTGCCCTTGCCGGTAACCCGCAGGGTGCGGTCTGCCCGATCAATGGCTTCCAGATCGAGGTTCACCAGTTCACTGAGTCGTAAACCGGAGGAATAGAGCAGTTCCATCATGGTGCGATCCCGCACTGCCAGCGGTTCGGTGGAGGCCAGTTCCAGCAGAGCAGACATGGCATCAACATCGAGCACGGCCGGAAGTTTGCGCTGTTTTTTCGGGGCCAGCACGTCATCGGCTGAATTGGCAAACAGGACGCCTTCCACGATCAGGAACCTGAAAAACGTGCGAATGGCAGAAAGCACCCGCTGGATGCTCGCCGCTGACAAGCCGTTGCGATTGAGCTTCGCGGCAAACTGGCGGATGTCCTGGTTGCCCACATCCTGCCAGTGGGCCATGTTGCGGGAGTCGCACCAGGCAATAAAGCGCTTTAAATCACGCTGGTAGGCGGCAAGAGTGTGCGGCGACAGGCGGCGCTCGTAGCGCAGGTGCTCTGCAAAACGAACAGGCCAGGTCTCGGCGGTGGCGTGCATGTTAGTGGAACTGGTGTTGGAACCGTGCCAGTGCTGCACTTACAGATTGCGACAACCGTAACAGGAAATCAGTGCTCATCGCCGGATGAAAATGATGCGCGTCCTGGTTGCCAATCGCCAGCATGCCGATTTCGGATCGCGCGCCGACAGGAAGTAGTGCCGCAGAGCCCACCTCGGTATTTTCCGGGCCAAACAGAAAATCCTTCTGGGCATCACGAATCTGTCCGCAACGTGGTTTGGCGCCTTCCATAAAAGTGGCAAATGGTTTTAACGCCGCATGATCCGGGGCTACGCGGCGCATAAAATTGTTGGACTGCAGTTCAGGACTGACGTGATCGGCAATAAACAGCACCATGGCTGCACGTTCCGAGCCAAAGTCACGCCGTAACGCTTCCTCGATCGCCTGCAAGGCCGCCACTACGCTATCAGCCGCCATCAATTTAAGGGACAGTTTGTGAGTCTTGTCCGACAAATCCTGGTTGGTGCGCGCAACCTGCACCAGTTCCCGCAGTTTTTTGTCGAGTTTCTCATTGCGGTTACGCATGATGCTGGCTTGTCGCTCAACCAGGGACACTGCAGCACCCGTGTTGTGTGGCAGTGACAGATGTGCGAGCAGATCTGCATGACGCTCGAAAAAGTCGGGCTGGTTTTTCAGAAAATCAACAACCTGGCTTTCTTCGAATTGATCAATGGTCCCCAGAGCGGATTTGGCTTTGCGTTGTGTACTCATAGTTCAATCTGCCCCTCAAACACTCGGTTGCACGGTCCGGTTAACCATATAGTTTGCCCGTCTCCGGCCCAAGATACCAATAATTCTCCCCCACGCATCAAAATCCGCACTTCTTTACCCACTTGCCCAAGCATCTGGCAGACCGCCGCAGCCGCACAGGCGCCGGTGCCGCATGCCAGGGTTTCACCAACCCCACGTTCATAGACACGCAGGCGCAAGGCGCCGGGATTGAGAACTTGCGCAAAGCCGACATTCACGGATTCCGGAAAAGCCGGGTGTTTCTGCAGCAATGCGCCCACCGTTTCAACGGGTGCCTGATCAACGTCAGTAACCGGTATGACTGCGTGAGGATTGCCCAGCGACACGGCGCCAAACTCAACACATTGCGACTCCGTGTCAAGCACGTACTCGGTGGCTTGCACCGGAGCCGAAAAAGGCAGCGCTGCGGGATCAAATTCCGGAACGCCCATGTTGACCCTGACCAGATCTCCGGGCAGAACTTCTGCGTGAACCACGCCCGCAGGCGACTCCATGTGAATCGGGTTTGCAGGGGGCAAAGCCGCACCAACATAGGCTGCCAATGCCCGGGCGCCGTTACCACATTGCTGCACGGACTGGCCGTCAGCGTTAAAAATCCGGTAGGCACAGTGATGAGCAGGAAGACTTGCGGCTTCGATCAGTAGCAGCTGATCAAATCCAATGCCGGTGCGACGATCGCTTAGAATTCGAATTTGCTGCGCGTCGAGCGTTACCGGCTGGGTGCGGGCATCGACCACGACAAAATCATTACCGGTGCCTTCCATTTTCGTGAAATTTAACAGCATGGCGTTACGCTATAGCGTCCGCGGCCGCCAGGCAACTGCTTTGTGCTGCAAACTGGACGCCTTCAGACTGATTTTGTACTGTATGCGTTCAGGTCATCAATGAAGGGGTGAATTCATGCGGCATATCATGGTTTTGAACGCCAAGGGTGGCTGTGGCAAAAGTACTTTGGCCACCAACATTGCCGGTTATTACGCAAATGAAGGGCAGTCGGTGGCGCTCGCAGACTATGACCCGCAAGCCTCTACTCTTGACTGGCTGGAATCACGCCCGGCTGACAGGGCCCCCATTCACGGCATCGCGGGATTCGAAACGGGTTTGCGTGGAGTCGGGCGGGGCACAGATGTGGTGGTTATCGATGCACCTGCACGTAGCCATGGGCCGGAGTTGACGAATCTCCTGAACCACGCCGAAACCATTCTGATGCCAGTGTTACCGTCGACGATCGACATGAAGGCCACTGAACGGTTTCTCCAGGAAGTGCTTTCCAGCGGTCGTATGAAGCGCCATCAGGCCAAGGTGGGTCTGGTCGCCAACCGGGTTCGCGAGAACACGCTGATAGCTGATGAACTGGATGAATTTCTGGAAAAACAGCGCCCGCCGTATGTCGCCTATTTGCGGGATGCGCAGAATTACGTGCGGGCATTCACTCGCGGTTTGAGTATCTTCGAGCTGCCGGAATACCTGGCCTGGCCTGACTGGGGACAGTGGGAACCGCTCATCGAGTGGCTCGACAGCCGCAGCAGCAGGCCTTAGTTTCGATCCGCGCCAGTGATCACACTGGCATACAAATCCCGATGAGTAGCGGCCAGGGGTCCGGGTTGAAATGTTTGCACCCATTCACCGGCCGCAGTTGCAAGCCGCCGCGCGAGTTCCGGCGACTTACGCATTCTGTCGATGGCACCGCGCAGAGCCTCGGCATCTCCGGCTGGTACCAGCAGGCCATGTTTGTCCGGGTGTACAATCTCTGGAATGCCCCCGACATCACTTGCCACGATCGGACATCCTGCCTGCATTGCGTCAAGCAATGTCGAACCAAGGCCCTCCGTCAGCGACGGGTACACGAACAGGTCGAAAAAGCTCAGGTAGGTACCCACGTCGGACTGGAAGCCCAGGAATTCCACGTTGTCTAAACCGTTGGCCTGATGTTCAAGGCTCTCCCGGTCATAGCCTTCGCCAAGAATCAGGCAATGCACGTTTTCATCAGCTGCAAGCGCACGCATCGCTGCCACCAGAACATGTTGACCCTTATGTTTTTTGACCAGGGCGCCGACATTACCAATCACATACTTGCCCCGATATTGTTGCTGAAGATGTCGCAGAAGGTTGTGGTTCACTGAAAAATCTGCGCACATGTCGGGAATCTGGCGGGTCTTTGCTGCAGGCGCTGTCTTTAGCAAATTGGCGCGGATTTGTGACGATAAGCAGATCGTTACGGCCGCTTTTGCGTAGACCGAGCGCGTAAAAAAATTGTCGTTTGGCACCTTTGGTACGCGGCGCGTGATGATATAGGGGAGCTTGCAGGCCAGATGATTGAATAACGCCCATTGGGCCGCCTTGGTCTCGTGAGCATGGCACAGATCAAATTGTGAAGTAGCAGCCAGTTTGCGAATATACGGCTTGCGGGTGGTCACTATTTTGAGATTCGCAACGTCCTGCAGTTTGCTCACAAGCGGTGAGTCAAATCGCAGTAGAACACCCTGATGCAAGCCCTGATCGGCCAGGGCGCGAATTAATAATTCGGCTTGCCGTTCGCCGCCACGAAACCCCTTGGCAAAGTTGACATGCAGAATTCTCATAAATCCTGATCTGCGTTTGTATCCATGTGATTGAACACCGCGCTGCCGATGGACGCACCACAGTCTACTTGAAGTCCTGGCGGCGTACCGGCTTTTTGTAGTGAAACGTAAAAATGCGACACAGGTGTGGTTCTAATTGCGTCGGCCCGTCAGGAACCCGTTACGTGCAGAGCACCGACGGTTCGGTTTTTTGGTATGCACGTCATCCTGGGAAAATCTTCGGAAAAACTTTGCAAGCAGCCCGAACCATATGAAACCCTGATTTCATCCCGCAGTTTCCAAAGGGACTGTATAGTTGGCATAATCGCCATCGATCCTGTCGACTCAGCCGTCGGTATAAGCTTCTACACATCACTGAAAGGAAAGACCATTGCCTGACGATCTATCGCGCGCGCGTGTTGCGGTGCTTGCGCTCACGTTGACTGCAACAGCGCTGCCGGCAGC
This sequence comes from Gammaproteobacteria bacterium, assembly GCA_013002925.1. GTDB lineage: Bacteria > Pseudomonadota > Gammaproteobacteria > Steroidobacterales > SZUA-146 > SZUA-146. The sequence goes on from JABDLQ010000289.1 coordinate 5,778, forward strand.
GCACAGCTCAAGTCAGGTTGTCGATGACACTGCTCTTGAAGAAATTATAGTGACATCGCGGTACCGGGCCGAAAAGCTTGTGGACGTGCCGGACTCGATCACGGCATTTACTGTCGACGATATCGAGCGTCACCGCATTGAACGCGTCAACCGCGTGGCGGAATTAACGCCTAACCTGAGATTTTCTGACGACCAGGAGGTGGGCGTCAGCACACTGGTCATTCGCGGGGTCCGACAGAACCGGGGTACCGGACAGCCACCGGTATCATTTCGCATCGATGGAGTCAGCGCGACAAATAACCTGCTGACGACGCAGGAGCTTTTTGATATCGAGAGCATCAGTGTGCTGCGCGGACCGCAGGGTGCTTTGTACGGTAGAAACGCTATCGGCGGCGCAATACTTGTAGCCACGCGGCAACCGACAACCGCGCCTGAATATGGCTTGCGCTTATCAGGGGCGCAGGGTCAGGACTTCACAGTTGCCGGCAGCGCATCCGGTCCAATCGGTGACGATTCCGTTTTGTACCGGGCGTCTTTCCGGGTACAGGACCGGGAAGGGCAACTCCGGAATGCCTATCTTGGGAATCGTTTCGTTGACTACAAAAAATCGGCGGCTTTCCGTGGGCGACTGCTGTTTAACCCGACACCCGGACTCACCATCGATTTGCGCGGTCAGTATCTGGACCAGGATGGTGGTTCAGGTTACTTCATGCCGGGTAGTGAAGGCTTTCTACCCTTACCGCCGCCCAACCCACCACTGCTATTCGGTAACCCCACCTATGAAATTCAGTCCAACCGCATCGGTGAATCGCTGGTACGGGCTGGGGAAGTCGCGGCAAAGATCGACTATGACCTGGGCTGGGCAACGCTGACATCGATTACATCCTTCACAGATGTCGACTCCGGGAATGACCAGGACCTCGATCAAACTCTGATCGAGGCGATCGACATCGTTGTGATTGACGAGTCTGAGACTTTTGCGCAGGAATTGCGGTTAGTATCAGACTCCGACAAAGCATTACGCTGGGTAGCGGGCCTGCAGTACTTCAGCCAGGACCGGATGCGTTCACTGGCAACAACCTTCCTGGGGTCTCCGGTGCCACCTGCAGTCCAGGATTTGCAGCTCGAAGACATTGCGGCTTTTGGTAACCTCAGCTATGACCTGACGGATAAACTTGAATTGACACTCGCGTTTCGTTATGACCGGGAGACACCGGAAGATTCAACCCAGGGCCGTCGTGCGACGTTCAGGGAATGGCAGCCGAAAGCAAGCCTGGCCTACAACCTGTCTGAGAACGTGCTGGGCTACCTGACCGTGGGTAAAGGCTTTCGCGCCGG
>JABDLQ010000299.1 GCA_013002925.1 Gammaproteobacteria bacterium
CGGGCTGCAGTTCGATGGCGCCGGTTGCGTTAGAAGTGATGATCACACGCTGGATACGTTCGGTAGTATTCGGCACGCCTGCCGAATCACTCGCCCGCCAGGTGATGTCGTATTCCCCCGGGGGTACCTGAGGATTCTCCAGCGGGACCGGTACACCCGCACTGGTCTGGATAGCCACAGCCACTACAGCTGGATCGGGATCGATATTGTCATGGGCCAGCGGTACGGGAACCACGGCCAGCAGGTTAGTCATCGGACCAGTCGCCGGGGTACTGAAATCTGCCAACGTAGCCGCTACGAAAACAGGCGCCGTGATGTCGTCGTTAACATCATTTCCGAAGCAGACCGAGCCGTCGATCTGAGCCAGTGGCGTGCCGGTGAATTCAGTCACGTGATTGTTACGGAACCGCAGAATTGCCAGGTTCAGATCCAGATTGTCGGGCACGAGGCGTGGCATGCCGTGCAGGTCAAAACTGATGCGCGTTCGGATGTCACCCTCGTAATAATATCCGTCGAGCAAACAGTCAGTCAGATCGATGACGATAGCCCGGATCATCTCATAGGTCATGTGCGGTTGGGCGAACTGCACGGCTACGTTGTTGACCACATTCGCAATGCCGCCTAGCGCCATGCCGTAAACACGTGCAGGCTCCGGGTCGGCCGGATTCAGCGCCGCTGCATCAGAAGGCCGCGTAGAGAGTAGATCAAAGTTCCAGTTGAAAGCTTGCCGGTAATACACCCTGTTAATTGCGAAGATTTCGAGAAAGCCGCCTGCTGACGCCGCGGTTCGCGACTTTTCGAGGATCGCATTGGTGTAGACGTTAACGGACGCATAGTTCTCGGTAGGCGGCAGTGCTGTTTCCAGGAATTCGTCTGTTGCCAGTACTATGGTGGTGGCGTCAATGGTACTTGTTTCGTCGTAAAACTCGCCTCCGGACGCGCGGATCAGCAGTGCCGAACGCGGCAACGGGACATCGGCACACCACGTGCCGTCGTTTTCGGTAATTGCCTGGGCGACGGCGGGGCCAGCCGGCATGCCGCTGGCATCTATGGGAAACAGTTGAACCAGCGCGCCACGCAATGCCCCTTTAAGGACGATACCGCAGACGGTCTCTGTCGGTTGCTGCGCACCAACCAAAACTGTCACAACGGCCTGTGCTGTATATTCGCCATCGCTGACGAAATAGTTGAACGTATCTATGCCCGCGAATCCTGCGGGCGGCATGTACATCAACGTATCGTCGGTCGAATCGCCGGGTGTGCCAGCATCGTTATGTGTGGCGGTACCCATGACGGGTGGCGAAAATCTTTCGATACTGATCAAATCGCCGTCGGGGTCGAGATCATTCGCAAGCACGTCAATCGAAACGGCCGTGTCGATGGCCGTTACAGTTTCATCGTCCGACGCAAGCGGGGCATTATTCGCACCGCTTCCAATCGTGATCTCCACTGTTCCGGCTGACCGGCCATTGCGGCCGTCGCCTATCGCGTACTGAAACTCTGCGATACCCACATAGCTTGTGTCGCTGACGTACCGGAGGTAGTCATCTGATGAATCCTCGGGCGTATTGTTGTTCTCGATATGGACGACCCCATGCTCGGGTTGTGTCACATACACGATCTGCAGGTCATCGCCGTCGGGATCGAAGCTGGTCCCAAGAACACGCAGCACGATCTCCGAAGCGGGCAGAACCTGTGCCTGAATGTTGACGGCTTGAGGTGCACGATTGGCCGGGTCGTCAGCAGCATTTGTCTGAACCGATGAGCTACGGTCGCCACCGCACGATGCGGAAAAGGCCGCGAAGGCAACAATTGCGGCGCGGGCAAATGCGAGGAGTAATATTTTGTAAGTATTATCCGTCATTTACGACTTGATCGGGTAAATAACATAGTGTATGGAGATGTATATTTTGCCGCGCAGAACCATGTCACATATAAATAGGTTGGTCTCAGCCACTCGGCAGGTGGGTTACGCATGGTGGCGGATGGCATGCGGGGGGGATTGGGGATCAGTTGTGCACAGGTTATGTAAAACCTGGCTCTCTGCGTGATGAAAAAAGCCAGTGTTAGCGCCAGAACTGATTTGCCCGATTACAGGGTTCTGCACCAGCGACAATACAGCCAGGTTTAAACTGAACGGATCGCTATGCTCATAAAGAGAACCATGTCGCAAAAGCAACGTGGTTTCATTCGATCATATCAGCTTACAGGCCACTATCTCATCCGTGAATCCGGGGTCTGAATTTAATCAAGAGAGTCCCATATAAGATAACTCTCCGTGCGCGATCAATTTTCCACTGCTGTCACCTATGACATCGACCTCAAAAAATGACACGGTACGACCAGCGCGTCTTACCGCCGCGTGCGCCACCAGGTCTTCTTCAACGCCGGCACCTGTGTAGTGAACGTGCAGATCAATGGTAACGAGCCGTTGCGGAACCTTTCCCGGTTCATATTGAGTGACCAGAGCACCCACCACGGCGGTATCGATTAACGTCGCCGTCGCACCACCATGAATAATCCCGGCAGGTTGATTAAGCTCGGGACGATACGGCAATCTCATGCGTGAGTAATTCTGCTTCACCTCCTCAAGTTGCAGCCCCAGAAATGAGGGGAATGGCGCGGTACTTAGAAAGTTTTTTATGGACTCTTCAAAGGCCTTGTCAATCGGTTTGAAATCTTGAGGTCTAATCACATTTTATTCCTGTTTAGAAGAATTCTTTTGCATCAAGGTCCACTACACCTGTTCGATGATTTTGATGCCAGTTGGGGCATCGTTATATTGACGAGCGACTGAGCCTGGCGATTCCACATCGTAACAGGCGCGCCTTGACTAACCAGCTTTTCATCGCAACTATCGGCTCCAACGCTGTCTGAAAATGTCAGACCAATTCGCGCGCCTTGTAGTGCAGCATGTTAATTCATTAATCCCAGGTAGTTTTGTGAGCCCGTCCCCTCGTTTTTGTTGCGTGGGCCAACCCCCTGGCATAAATAATTTTTCAACCAGTTAGCTGGGTTCGACCCCGATTTTATTGAGCTGTTTGTTATGCCAGCCGGACAGCGATACCAGTGCACATATCGCACCAAAAAGTGCCCACCCCATATCAGATTGCGTGTCCCAGACATAGCCTTGAGTGCCTAAAAAGGCCTCGGCGCTCTTCCCGCTGGCAAGCGCCACCCACCACTCAATAAGTTCGTAAAAAGCGCTGAACGCAAGACAGATCGAAACAACTACAAGATTTAGCCATGCTTTCGATCGCACTACCTGTTTGCGAATCAATATTTCCCTGGCCAGTATCGCAGGCACAAAGCCCTGAAAAAAATGTCCCACTTTGTCATAGTTGTTGCGCTCCGACCCAAACAGGCCATCAAACAGCGGTACCTCGGCATAAGTGTAATGACCGCCTACCATCAGCACAATGCAGTGCGCGAGAATCAGTACATACAGCAGGGGCGTTAGCCGGAACGACGTGTAGGTCGCCGCAAGTAACACCCCGCCAATTATCACCGGCGATACTTCCAGCAACCAGGTGAACTGATCTTTGGGATTGATACCCGACCAGACAAATACAGCCAATAAAATCAGTATCCAAAGATATTTGATCGTCCATTACTCCCTAAAGTAGGGGAGATAACTCCCCGCTGATCCAGGTGTTGAATTTGTTACTCTTGCGTTAAACACAGAACAATTAATCGATATAATCGCTTCATTCTACTAATTATCTCAATTTTTCAGGCAACCGGTAAGTGCCGCAATAAGTTCAGGTGTGGCTATAAGTATCTCAGGTGGCGAACTGCCTAAGGCCATGGTGCCACAAGTAAGTTCGACATACGTAGCCGACTTGACCACAACCGGTCCACAGTCACTGTCGAGTATGTCCTGCAGCGCAGCGCCTCCCTCAGCGCGAACAGGTTTGCCGCTGCGATGGACGGATCGCTGACGTCCAATTGAGGTCTTAAGCACAGCGGAACTTGTGCTAACCTCTTGCCAGCTATCCACCGACAGGAATCAAGTCATGACCCGTGTTATCCAAATATTTTGCCTGGTTATTTTATCAAGCGTTATTTTTACAGTGCCACCAGTTGCCAACGCAGACACCCATAAAAAGCATGTGCTGGTCACCGGCGCCAGTACGGGGATAGGCCGAAATCTCGCTGAGACACTCGCGCGCAACGGATATCGCGTCTATGCCGGAGCGCGTAAAGACCAAGATATCAAAGCGTTGAATGCGATTAAAAACATCACCGCGGTCAGGCTGGATGTCACCAGGCGGGATGAGATCGATGCTGTTGTAGCAATGATCAGGAAAAAGGGCACTGGCCTGTATGGCCTGGTTAATAACGCGGGTATCGGGGGCAGAGGCAGTGTTGTCGATACACCAATCGAGGACCAGACATTGATTTACGATGTTAACGTCGAGGGCGTCTACCGGGTAACCCAAGCCTTCGCGCCCCTGATTATTGAATCCAAAGGACGCATAGCCACAACCGGCTCCATCGCCGGCACAT
>JABDLQ010000300.1 GCA_013002925.1 Gammaproteobacteria bacterium
TACCGGTACCTGCGCATGTATGGCCAAACCCGTAGCGTGGGCAATGTTTACGGCTATTCAATCTGGGAGTTCAATGTTTTTGGCGACGCGGGCGCGCCAGTTACCTTTGATTTTGATGCGGATGACGACGGTGTTCTCGACGTGCAGGATTTATGCCCGAATACACCGCCAGGCAGTGCGGTAGACAGCTCAGGTTGCGTCATCATTCAGCAGGTTAGCGAAGTCGCTTCGGCCAACGATATTCTCGTCGGTGGTCCCGGATCGCCGTCCCCGGGATACACGCTGTACGTGTTTGACAACGACATCGGCTCACCGGGCAGCACCTGCAATGGTGGCTGTGCCACGGCCTGGCCGCCATTGCTGGTCAACGATGATGGGGCATCCGGGGCCGCAAGTCTGTCAACGGTTGTCCGTGATGACGGTACGCTTCAGGTTGCCTACGAAGGTCGGCCACTGTATTTTTACGCAGGAGACGTGAACCCCGGCGACACCAACGGCCAGGGACTGGGAGGTGTCTGGTGGATCGTCGGATACACTCCACTGTACGAAGCTTTATTCGACGATACCACGGCACTTGAGCCGGCATTACAGGAAGACACGCCCACAGCTCTTGTGAGCCGCCTCGCCGACCGCGCGCGCGACCGGCACGCACGGGAAGACCAGTTTCAGGCCTACGACCACTGGCTGTCGTTTTACTGGGAGCACCGCACTGCCGAGATTGAAATCGTTGATACTGTTGGCAGAAGCGGGGACACGATAACTTTCAACGTCACAACCGAGTGGCCGGTGAACCCCCTTGAGGCCGAATTGCGCTTCTTTCATCTGAATGCGGCCATTTACGCCAACAATGGCATCATGACAGCCGTGCCAAGTCTTGATGTACCCGGGGAAACCCGCCGGCACTACACACGAAGCGCAAACTTCAACCCGTTGACCGGCATGCCATTGCAAGTCGGTGATCGCATGGAGTTTGAGCTCAGTCAGTTCCTGACCGGAACGCCCAATGGCCGCGACAATTACTACGGCACCGCGATTCTCTATGTTGTGGGTGAGGGCGTAGTTCCGTGGGAGGCGCAGGGGGCGGCGCAAAATTCATTTCCCCTGCCTGTGGCCGGCAGAATTGGTGGCGGTACGACGCTGAGTTACCAGTATTCGGATGAGCCCGACAATCATTTTATTCAGATGCCAACGAACCTGTCGAACATCAATGGTCAGGTTTTTGTTGAAGGCCGCCGGGTGCATCACACCGATTTTGGTGACGGCACACATAATGAGGCTCCTGACAACGATCCTTTTCCGGTTTTAGCGGGACTGCTCGGAAGCAACTACGTCAATCGGTCGTGCGTTGCCTGTCATGAACGCAACGGTCGTGCTCTGCCACCGGCTGTCAATCAGGATCTGAACCAATACGTCGTCTCGGTCAGTGACCCGGACGGCAATCCCGACGCAATGCTCGGATCCGTGTTGCAACCCCTGTCAACCAGCGGTGCGAGTGAGGGCAGTGTTCAGATCAGCAGTTGGACAGACAGTGGCGGCTTGCGCTCTCCAAACTTCACCTTTAGTGGTACTGCGCCGACCAACTTTTCGGCGCGCATCGCACCCCAGTTGGTCGGTATGGGATTGCTGGAGGCGATTGTTGAAACCGATTTGCAAAACCTGGCGGACCCGGATGATCTCGACAGTGATGGCATCTCGGGTCGTTTGCGAATCGTAACCGATCCGGTTACCGGTCAACCCCGCGTGGGCCGTTTCGGCTGGAAGGCCAGCCAGGCTACCGTGAAGCAGCAGGTAGCGGCCGCATTAAATGGCGACATTGGCGTGATGACAACGATACGACCAAACCCGGATTGTGGTGCATCTCAAAGCGGTTGTGGTCCCTCCGGTAGCGAAATCGCTGGTGAACATCTGGATAAACTGTCGGCTTACGTGTCCCTGTTGGGGATCCGGGCAAGGCGCAATCTGGATGACCCGCAGGCGCTCCAGGGGGAAACATTATTTGCCACGGCCGGCTGTAATTCATGCCATGTGGAAACCTTTCAAACGTCGCCTTATCACCCGCACGCCGAACTGCGTAACCAGACCATTCATCCATACACGGACCTGTTATTGCACGACATGGGTCCGGGATTGGCTGACACCCTGGTCGAAAATAACGTGGCCAACTCCGAATGGCGCACTCCGCCGCTATGGGGAATTGGTTTGACGTCAGGTGTCAGTGGCGGCGAAGCCTACCTGCATGACGGCAGGGCGCGTAATCTGAGCGAAGCGATTCTGTGGCACGGTGGCGAAGCAGAGACCGCCAAACTGGCCTTCGAAGCAATGAGTGCGGACGACAAGAACGCATTAATTGCATTCCTGAATTCGCTCTGAGCGACAACAGCGCGGTCAGGTCAGTTACAGGAAAGGGGACAAAGGGGTAAGACAAAGGGGCCAAGTCTGCCCATATCCCTTTTTGCGAGAGAAATGAGGCTGCCGGTTACCCGTTACAGCCCAAAACTCCTTGTAAATACCGCGTCGGACGGACCATAGGCGCAGTGCCTTTGGTCTGGTCCTGGTCCGGTCCTGGCATGATCACACAGAAATTTCGATGGCGTGGCTATCTGCCTTACAGCGTCCGCTGTCGATGATCGCGTGACGACTCGCAGCACCAGCTGTCTGTAATAGAAGAGAGGGACCAACCTGATCTTAATGTTGCTACCTGAGCACGTGAATGTTGTGCTTTTCACAGATCTCATGAAGCTGTTTGGGCCACACGGTGGTGCTGACCTCACCGAGATGTGCTTTTCTAAGTAGCAGCATCTGCACTCTTGACTGACCGATACCGCCACCGATGGACAAGGGAATCTCGTCGTTCAGAATCATTTGATGATAGGGCTGCGATAGTTCATCTTCACGTGCCGCAATTTGCATTTGCTCGCGGAGCGTTTCGGCGGTTACCCGGATACCCATAGAGGTCAGTTCGTGGCGCCTCCCGGTCACGTGGTTATAGACCAGTATGTCACCGTTCAGACCGTGCATCAGCTTGCCGTCCTTTTCGACTGTGGGTGTGACCCAACCATCATAGTCTGCTGCCCTCATTTCATGCGGATAGCCATCGTCCAGAACCCAGCCAATGCCGTAAATAAACACTGCGCCGTATTCCTCGATAATCCGGGTTTCCCTTTCTTTACGAGGCAGTTCCGGGTACTTCGCAAGAATTTCTTCAGCGTGAATAAAATGTAGTTCTTTTGGTAACGGCGGGAACCGTGGATCCTGCAGTTCCGGGTACTTCTCCATCACCATATTTTCAGCGCCCGTAATGACCGCCCAGATTTTTTTCACCACCTGTGTCAGGTACCCGA
>JABDLQ010000303.1 GCA_013002925.1 Gammaproteobacteria bacterium
ACGGCACCATTGGCCACGAATAAATCAAGATCACCATCGTTATCAAAGTCCAGCCAGTCACTGCCAAAACCGGTATGCGCAAAGCTCGCGGACGCCAGGTTGACCGTCGTGGTGATATCCAGAAAACCGCTGTGCAGATCATTTCGATACAGCGTGTTGGTCTCGTTGTTCCAGTGGGTCAGAAACACGTCATCATCGCCGTCAAAATCAAAATCGCCGGCGGTCACTCCCATGCTCCCTTCGGGCAGACCGTTGATATTCAGCGCCGCCCCCAGGATTTCGGCATTGTCGAGCAGACGTTCGCCGCGATCATTAATCCACAGATTGTTGGGCATGCTGTCATTTGCGACATAAACATCCTCGAAACCATCCTGATTCAGATCCCGGCAGAGCACGCCCAAACCGGCCCCTGCCGGGCCGGTAACACCCCAGGTTGCGCCAGCATCCGTGAAAGTGCCATCCCCACGATTGACAAACACACTGTCGGGTGCGGCGGTATAAGATCTGGGGCTGCAGTAATCTTCCTGACCAAGTGTGTCACGACAAACAACCTTCTGTCCGGGCTGGTAAAAAATATAGTTAGCGATATAAAGATCAGGCCACTTATCCTTGTTGATGTCGCAAAAACTGGCGCTGGAACTCCAGCGCGTATCCTGACTGCCGGCTGCATCGTCAATTTTCTTAAACGCCCCCTGATTGTTCTGATACAACGCGTTGGCACCGTAGGCCGCCACATAAACATCCGGATCACCGTCGTTATCGTAATCTGAGACGGCCACACCCATACCGTAGAGTGTGTCTCGCATTCCGATACGGTCTGTGACGTCCTCGAACTTTAATCGCCCGGTTTCCGCCAGACGATTCGCGAACATGCGATTTCCCGGCCGCTGCCCGGCGGGCAACGGCCACAGCGGGATGTGTTGCCCCTCATGCCGCCTATCTGGTTCGGCAGCCAGATCATCTTTGCCCGCTTTAGGATCCGGATCCGTGCCCTGCACCAGAAACACGTCGAGATCACCGTCATTATCGAAGTCCAGCAGCGCTACACCGGAGCCGAGAATTTCCGGCATATGGTAGCGGCCGGCAGCCCCCGAGTAGTGCTGGAACACCAATCCAAGTTCATTGGCACGCTCCACAAATAACACCTTGGTGGTCTGCACGCCCGGCAGACCAGCCTCCCCAGCCGCCGGCGCGTTAGCGTTATCCTGGTTGGCGTCATCAGTGCACGCCGTTACCGTACACACAAGGGCCAGCCACACCACAAGTGTGCTACGCAACTTACGAAGTCTCGTTCGACGACATGAACTGTGCCTTAACCTGATCAAGAGCTCGCAGCGCGCCTTGATTGCGGTATTGCTGAGCCAGGCGGCGGCCTCTGCGAATGACATCTGCACCTGCCTCCTGTTGCTCCTGGCGGAACAGGCACGTGGCATAGTCTGCCATGAACGCTACCGTACCCGCGTTTTCGATGCGTACGCTTTTTTCCAAAAACGGCAGCGCGGCCGCGCAGCCATCAGCAGCACGAATATGCCTGCCCAGCAGATAATTAGCCAAGGGCAGTGTCGAATCGTCTCGCAAGGCGAGACGGTATTGTTTGACATCGTAAGGCTGCTGCAACAGTTGTGCACAATAGGTATGCAGGGTCCGCGCCTCCGCATGCCGCGGCTGACGTTGCAGCACTTTGGCAAAGACGGTGCTGGCACCGCTAAAATCTGCCGATTTCATCAATACTGTCCCGAGGTTCATATGTGGCAAGACATTACTGGGATTAAGAGCAATAGCCAATTCGTAATGCTCTTGCGCCTTGTCCAGTTGCCCTAACTGACCATAGATTCCAACAAGGTTGGCGTGACTGCTGTCATTTTCCGGATTGATTTCAAGCGTTTTATGATAGAGCCGTGCTGCTTCTTCCAGCCGACCGGCCTTGAACAACCTGTCTGCATCCCGCGTATAGCGACTGGCACCAATTTGCAGTTGTTGAACCTCCCACAACAGCTCATCCGTGTACGGAATTTTAACGTCGGCAAAACGCTTTGCTGCAGCGGTATGGTAGACCACCTCTTCGGTGTTTTGGGTCTGCCTGTAAACGCCGGCGAGAGCAGTGTGTACTACGCCATAGCGCGTTTTGCCTGCATGAATTTTTTGTAAGTGCCTGTACGCTTTATCCAGCTGCCCCTGATTAAGCAACGTTACGGCCAGACCATAGCGTGCTTCCAGCAGTTTGGCGTCGTGTCTGAGCGCTTCCTGATAAATCTGCGCGGCCCGCTCGTGTTCACCGGTAATCCGATAACTGTCGGCCAGCACAATAGCGGCGCGCGGAAAAGTTGTTTTGCGTGCCAACACCTTCGATAAGTTATCAATTGCCGCCGTGTAGTTGCCAAGTTCTTTTTGCACCAGCGCATGCAAATAAAGGCAGTCGAGATCGTGCGGACGTAACAACTCGCAGCGACGATACATCACCGCTGCCGGTCCTGTCAGCGAATAGGCATGCAGCAGCCGGGCGAAGGTCTTGTTGACCCCCCCGTCCAATGGCCGTTCTGCGAGCTGTTGCTGTATTAATCCAAACTGGTTTTTGATTGTATCTGATAGTTGCTCAAGACCGATGACCGGTATCTCAGGTAAATCACGCGGTGGCTGTGATTCCTCTTTGGCACCGCACGCGCCAACAAAGAGCAACACCAGCAACACCATTGCCAGGCACCCGCCATTGCACATGCCATTGATTACGTATCTGCGCAAAACAAACATCATAGAGCCTGCATACAGAACAACAGTCGACGAAAGAAAAAGCCCCGGCAAGCGGGGCCTCTTTCTGGCCAGCGTCATTATTACTCCCGGAAACCCCGCACCCCCATCCGGGGGCGATCTTATGTAAATCTGCCAGGAGTTGCGCTTGTGGTTTCGTTTTCCCCTCGAAATCCACGATCTTTCAGCGCAATTCTATCATGCGCTCACAGACTGTGTAATACCTGCCCCATCCCGGGTTTTTGTGGACCTGTACACCCACAGCACGGGCAAGAGCCCGTTTTCATCACACATTTGCTTGCCGGAGCAAACGCGTACGCCCTGCAATGCACGCAAGTGGCAAGATCGATCGATATCGCCAGGAACAGTAAAGCACGGCACAACTGGTGCGCTGTCGTCACGCTGAGTATATTCGTCCGCCGTGTATTATATGTTCCGGCGCTGGATAACAAGCCATGCAGGCGCCATGATCAATGTTGATTAACCTAACGAAAAATACTGACGGCGCCTTCTTCTTTGTTCTACCACGCCGCTTCGATGTGACCTATACTCGATTTGTTACATCTTTTAAAAGTTCTCGTTTACCTTTCGTGCATTCTATCCGGGTAGTTACAGGCAACGGGTTGAGACACAAGGCCCTTGACGGATGGCGGGTATGTTGTGCAATAAAAAAATTTTTAAGGGTGCTGTTTTCGGATGGCTCGGCATGGCGATAATTGCCAGCGCCGCCGCGGAAAACGGCACTTTACGCGTGAACACTTACAACGGCTGGACGGCCTTTGAAATCATCACTGTGGGGGACGACCCATCAGGCGACGGTTTTGGCTGGTCGATGCCCGGAGTATTCGACGGCATCGGCGCCCTGGAAGTGTCCGGAGGCACATTGCGATTGCTCGTCAATCACGAAACTTCTGATGCCACCATCAGCGAGGTGGACCTTAGCAGCACCAATCTGAAGATCGCAATTGACGCCATGATCAATACGGGTGACACGGGTGGGGTCAGTTTTCTCATTTCCGCTCGTCAAGCCTACGAGCGTTGGAGCGATGATGGTGGCGCCAGTTGGACGACTACCTCAGGAACCGGTAATACCTCTTTCCGACGTTTCTGTTCTTCCCAGTCGTACCCGGCGCATCAGTTCGGCCCGGGAAGGGGCTTTGCGGATGAAGTGTACGTCACGGGAGAGGAAGTCAGTGGCGGCATTCTATTCGCAGTTGATCTGGCCAACCGGGATTTGTATCAGTTGAGTGGAGTCAG
>JABDLQ010000311.1 GCA_013002925.1 Gammaproteobacteria bacterium
GGCCTCTCGTGATAGAATACCGCCCGGTCGGCGTTTGCACCATTTTGAACAAACCGGCAATGCAGCGTGGGGGTTTGCGGGCCCAAGGCCAGATATCAACTGGTTGGCTTTGCAGCTAACTGCACGAGTCAGGCCGGTATCGCGCATACAGCCAGCGACGAAGAAGTTCCGCCGCCTGGCGTCATTGCCGATCAGCTTCTGTGTGGGCTCGGCCGTGATAATTGATGATGGCAGTAAACCTGATCCGAAGATGCGTAAAGTTATTGATTGAGGCTGGTACAAGCGGGTCGACGTTATGCTTGATGAGCCGTTTCCAGCGGCGTTGACCGAACACCAGTTACACAAACACCAGATTGAACTGAATTCCCCTAATCCATCCGGCACGACCCGGCAACCGATATTAAAGAGAGCAAATCTATGTCATGGCAGGACGGCAATAATGGCGGGAGGCACCGTAAAGGGCCACCCCCAGGTAAGGAACTCGAAGCGCTGATGGCGCACGGCCAGGAGCAACTGCGACAGTTTCTCCCCAAAGGCGGCAGTAGTGCGCCGATCATTTTCGCGATCGTCGCAATTATTGCACTGGGTGCCTGGACAGCTTATTACACGGTTCCCAGCGACTCGGTTGCGGTGGTACAGCGATTTGGCAAGTACCTCAAAAACGTTTCGCCAGGTCTGCATTTCAAACTGCCGATGGGAATCGATACCGCGACCATTGTGCCGGTGAAACGCCAGCTCAAACAGGAATTCGGTTTTGCCACGCCAGGCGCAACCGATCCGTTCCAGGTTCCCCGGGGAGCGCAGCGGCAGTCCAGCCGCGAAACCCGGCTGGAAACCGAAATGGTGACCGGCGACCTGAATGCCGCGCTGGTTGAGTGGGTGGTGCAGTACCGCATCGCCGAACCTACAAAATTCTTGTTCGAAGTGCGCGAGCCACGTGAGACTCTGCGCTATGTGTCGGAATCGGTGATGCGCGAAGTGGTTGGAGATCGCACCGTCGATGAAGTGATTACGATTGGCCGCCAGGAGATCGAGTCCGAGGCGCTGACGAAGATGCAAACCTTGTCCATCAAGTACGCGATGGGGATCAGTATCGACCAGGTTCAGCTCAAAAACATTAATCCGCCAAAACCAGTGCAGGAGTCGTTTAACGAGGTCAACCAGGCCCAACAGGAAAAAGAAAAACTTATTAACGAGGCGCGCCGCGACTATAACAAGGTGATTCCACTGGCCGAAGGCGAAAAGGACCAGCGCATTCGTGAAGCCGATGGCTACCGGCTCAAGCGCATTAACGAAGCCGAGGGTGATGCGGCACGTTTCAATGCCTTGCTCACCGAGTATCGCAAGGCGCCCGAGGTCACGCGTCGGCGCATCTATATCGAAACCTTGCAGGAGGTGATGCCCTCCATAAAGTCAAAGATTATTGTAGATGAAGAAAGCCAGGGCATCCTGCCATTGCTCAACCTTGATGCCCGAAAAGGAGAACAACCATGAACAGTCGGATTGGCATGATGGTGGGGCTGGTCATCGTGGTCTTTGTGTTAATGAACTCGATTTATACCGTGAGTGAAGTCGAACAGATGATCATTACCCAGTTCGGCAAACCTGTTGGTGAACCGGTGACGAGTGCCGGTCTGAAAGTCAAGATCCCCTTTATCCAGGAGGTCAACCCGATCGACAAGCGCATTCTGGAATGGGATGGAAGTCCGTCGGACATGCCAACCAAGGACAAGCTCTATATCTCAGTTGACCTGTTTGCCCGTTGGCGGATCACTGATCCGCTGCAGTATTTTCTGCGACTTCGGGATGAGCGTAGTGCGCAATCGCGACTCGACGATATCCTGGGTAGTGAGACGCGTAACGCAGTAGCCAAACACGAACTGATCGAAATCATCCGCACAACCAAAGACCGTGTGCCCTTGCGTGACACACTGCTGACCGGTTCCGAGCAGGAGCAGAATATGGGTGCGCTGGTGCCGATCCAGAAAGGACGCAAACTGGTGGAGCAGGAAATATTCACTGCTGCCGCTGAGAAAGTTGAAGTGTTTGGCATTGAACTGCTCGACATCCGTTTCAAGCGCATCAACTACAACGATAGTGTGCGCCCGAAAATTTATGATCGCATGATCAGTGAGCGCCGGCAGATTGCCGAACGCTTTTTATCCGAGGGTAACGGTGAAGCCGCGCGAATCCGTGGTAACCGGGTGCGCGATTTGAACAAGATCCAGTCGGAAGCGTATCGCGAAGTGGAAGAAATTCGCGGTATTGCCGACGCCAAGGCGACTGAGATTTACGCGCGCGCCTACAACCAGAGTCCCGAAGCGGTGGCATTTTACGAGTTCACGCGCACGATGCAGTCTTACCAGGACGTGATCGGTCAGGACACGACACTCGTGCTCTCTACTGACAGCGAGCTGTTCAAGTTTCTTAAAGGAATAGAAACTGACCGTTAACCGTGGAATTTAGCGCGATGGCCGGGGCGGATTGACGTACTCCAGTGCGTGTTCCGTCCTCGTGCTCAGGTTCAGGAACTCTGTTGACAGAAGGGTCGAACCGCACCATTGCCCGGCCATTATCTTGCGCGCCTGTCGCTTGAGATTTTTGCTTAGTAATTATTCTTTCGTCATGCGAATCAAAGACTTTAACGCAATGTTCTGTTAAGCAAACTGACACCTTGCCACACCGTTTGACCCCTTGATCCCAACCAGTGTACATTTTTTGAATACAAATGAACGGCGGTGCCTGCCCGGAAATGGTGCGCAACCTGAGAACAACTAATACCGGTCAGCAAAACATGGGGGGAAACGACTATGACGAATCGACTGATACTCGCCACAGCATTAACAATGATGGCGATGCCGGCCCTGGCAGGCTCGATAACCTATAACTTCAGCCAGGGTGGCTATGCCGAAGGGGCGATGATCACCGGTTATTTTGTCGGTGAGGATCTCGATGGCAGTGGTGAGCTCGTATATTTCGGTGATGACACTGGCCCGGTCGAGGGTGATAGCGGTCTTCCTGAAATCACGGATTTCTTCGTGCACTTCTCGGGCAACAGCCTTGTAGGCGAATTTACTGCCGGCCTGGCCGATTTATTTGGCCTGGTCTATTTACTGGATGGTGGACCGTTGGGCGACAACGCAACCGGTGGCAGTGAGGGCATTGGCGTCAGTTTGTTTGAACTGGAATACCTTGCGGGCCCGGGGCCGCTGGGCGGAGATCCCTGTGACAACTCCACTGTCATCTGCGGCAGTATCAATATGTTCTATGAAGGTCCGGGTGGATTCGACGAAACTGTTGCATGGGTGGAAGTAAATCCGGTGCCAGTACCGGCGGCACTGCCGCTGATGGTTTTCGCACTCGGAGCGCTTGGCGTGATGAGACGCCGAACCTGACGAATATTTTAAGCCTTAATCGAAAACGGTCCGCTTGAGGGCCGTTTTTTTTACGCCGGGCATACGTGGGCGGCTATGTCCCGCGTAACCGCTATAAGAACGGCGCAAACTGCAGCAGCGACACACTTTGTTGGAGCTGTGTAACCTCTGGAAGCGTCAAACTCTGCTTGAGCGACTTTAGTCGCGATGCTTCAACATCAAGCCCAGCCTGTTGCGCCCTGAACTGGTGCAACACTCTTAACCTGTTATCAGGATGATCCTGCGT
>JABDLQ010000315.1 GCA_013002925.1 Gammaproteobacteria bacterium
CCGCAGGATATCGCGCTGTTGGATGCGCGCAAGGGGCTGCGCATGTTCGAAAAAGTAGAAGTGCCGGTGTTGGGTGTGATCGAAAACATGAGTTCGTACCACTGTCCCGAATGTGGTTTTGAGGCCCCTATTTTTGGTCACGGTGGTGGCGAGCTCATGGCGCATGCCGACAATGTGCCGTTTTTGGGTGAAATGCCGCTGGATATACGCATTCGTCAGCGAGTGGATGCCGGAATTCCGACGCTGGCAGAGGATCCTGACAGTGAATTATCCATTCGCTACCGCTGGATGGCACTACGGGCAGTCGCGCGGTTGGGAACCACGGGCAAAGATTACAGCCGTTTATTTCCCAACATTGTGGTGGAAAACTCCTGACCAACAAGAGCGAGGAAAGCCGTGAGTATTAAATCTGATCGCTGGATTCGAACGATGGCCCGTGACCATGGCATGATCGAGCCCTATGAGCCGGGGCAGGTGCGTCACGTCAATGACCAGCGTGTTATTTCCTACGGCACATCCAGTTACGGGTACGATGTTCGCTGTGCCGAAGAGTTCAAGATATTCACGAATATTAATTCGGCCATCGTGGATCCAAAATCCTTTGATGCCAGCAGTTTTGTGGATATGACTAATTCGCAGTGCATTATTCCCCCGAATTCGTTTGCCCTGGCACGCACGGTTGAATATTTCCGGATTCCACGTAATGTGCTGACGATCTGCCTTGGAAAGTCTACCTACGCACGCTGTGGAATCATCGTGAATGTCACGCCCCTGGAGCCGGAGTGGGAGGGCCATGTCACGCTGGAGTTTTCGAACACCACGCCGTTGCCGGCACGCATCTACGCCAATGAAGGGGTGGCACAGATGTTGTTTTTCGAATCCGATGAAATCTGTGAGACGTCGTATGCTGATCGCAGTGGCAAATACCAGGGCCAGCGCGGGGTAACGCTCCCCAAAACCTGACCGGCTGGGTTGCGTTCCGGTATTGAGGTTTGCGGCTGTACGTCGTCCACCATGACTTTCTGTGTGCTGTCGATGCTGCGGGCGATGAGCACGGTGCGGGGCTTATCGTTTTTAAACTGCGCTATTTTGACGGTAGCGTAGCCGTGCTCCGGTGCAGCCCAGATATGTGTGGCACGGGTGGAGCCTTCCTTTTGCTGCAAAATCTTGACCGTTTTGAATCTGCCGGCCGGGGTATCAAGAATTTCTTCACCGAGCAGCTGAAATGCATAGGTCTTGATTTCATTTTTGTCGACGATCTGATACTCGGGTTGTAATTCGCCGTTCAGCAAATCACGCATCATCAGCGCCTGCAGGGCAAGGCGATCACCGAGGGGTCGGGTCAGTATTATATCGACGTTCTTTTTTTTGTAGTAACTGGCCGCGTTGAGTTTCACCCAGTCAAAGCTGATACGACTGTCACGCTTGCCATCCCTGGAGCCATCATCAAATGTGTATTCCAGGCCTTGTAGTTGTCCGTCGGGAGTCCAGCGAAAACGACTTTGTTCCTGTACCGGGGCACTGCGCACAAAAATTGCCAGACCTTTCGGCTGTGTAATTGTGCTCATCACGTGCTCACCATTGGCGTCTGATTTGAGTTCAACAGTGGTTAATCCGACGCGTGCACCGGAATGGTGGACGTCATAGACAGCAACAAACGGTGCCGGCAACTCGGAAGCGACAGCACCCGTTGCGATACCGGCACACAGCCAGCTCAGTATTGCGTAGACGATGATGCGCAATTTAACCGGTCGATGACTTGGTGCTTTCAAGATGCAGTTCTCCGTGGTGCTGGTCAAAGTGAAAAATTCGTGGCGTTACAAGCGGCTTGCCATCCAGGTGTGCCTGACCTTGTTGCAGTGTCAGCCGACCGTCACAAAACCAGTCAATGACAACAGGGTAAAGCATACGCTCGGCTTCCTGAACACGCGCTGAAAGTGTTGCAATACTGTCATTATTGTCAATTAAAACAACAACCTGGGCAATCACTGGTCCGCCATCCAGCACGTTGTTGACAAAATGAACCGAACTCCCGTGTCGTGATTCCCCGGCACTCAGCACTCGTTCGTATGTATTCAGACCTGGGTATTTGGGCAACAACGACGGGTGAATGTTCATCAGTTTATTGAAAAATCTGGCAACAAAGGCCGAATCCACAATACGCATGAAACCTGCGAGTACCACCAGATCCGGTGCGCAGGCCACGACAGTGTCAAGCAATTCCTGATCAAAATCGCTGCGGCAGGCAAATTGTTTATAAGGCACAACGGTTGTGGGGATATTGTGGGCCCGCGCACGATCAAGTCCCTGCGCCCGCGGATTGTCGCTGACCACATGGGTAATTTCAAAATGTGTCTGGTGGCGCTGCTGGTAATCGAGAATGGCGGCAAACGTCGTGCCGCTGCCTGAGAGTAGTACGCAAATGCGTTGTTTACGGGTTAGCGACATTCAGCCATTCACGATCAGCGCTTGTGAGCGACGCGTGCCAATTTCGCCCAGCTGCCAGCATTGCTCACCGCAGTCATGAAGCACATCGAGCGTCGCCCCGACCGCGTCACCTGGCACAACGACCGTCATGCCAACACCACAATTGAATGTTCGCAATAGTTCCTGGTCGTCCAGATTGCCGGCATCTCGGAGCCACTGAAAAATTTCCGGAAGTTGCCACGATCCCCTGTTAATGGTCGCAGCGACAGTCTCCGGCAGTATGCGGGGAATGTTCTCGAGCAGTCCGCCGCCGGTGATGTGGGCCAGACCCTTGACACGTACACGTCTGATCAGCTCCAGTACGGGTTTGACGTAAATTCGTGTCGGTGCGAGCAAGTCAGTCACCGCAGGGAGCTGTGTATTCTCATCGGTGGCCGACAGCTCCAGCAGTTTGCGAATCAGCGAGTAGCCATTGGAGTGAGGTCCACTGGAGGCTATCGCAATAATCGCATCACCTGGCGTGATGTCGGCTCCGGTGATGATATGATCTTTTTCGACCACACCGACACAAAACCCCGCCAGATCGTAGTCATCGCCGTGATACATTCCGGGGAGTTCCGCGGTTTCCCCTCCGATCAATGCAGCGCCGGCAATTTCGCAGCCGCGTGCAATTCCGCCGATCACTTCTTCTGCAACGTCAATATCCAGCTTGGCGGTGGCAAAATAGTCCAGAAAAAATAGCGGCTCCGCGCCCTGTACTATCAGGTCATTAGCGCACATGGCGACCAGATCAATGCCTACACCGCTGTGTTGCCGGTGTGCGAGCGCCAGTTTGAGCTTTGTCCCGACCCCGTCGGTGGCCGATACCAGTACC
>JABDLQ010000316.1 GCA_013002925.1 Gammaproteobacteria bacterium
TTCCGGTTGGTGGGCGCTGCTGCAGCAGCAGGTGTTGGTCGTGGAGACACAGCAACATTTTGCACTCGCGTACCGGCTTGATTTTTTTGGGCTTGCGACCGGGATAGTCGAGCTCAGTGCCGTGGCGATGTGCTTCGCACGTAGCCTGCAGCGGACAGACGTCACACCGGGGCCGGGTGCGGGTGCAGACGGAGGCGCCGAGGTCCATGATCCCCTGAGTGTAGTCGGCAAATTGCTGCGCTGGCGTATGCGCCTCCGCCAACTCCCACAATGCGTGCTGCACAGCGGCTTTGCCCGGCCACCCGGGCACTGCAAAATGTCGGGCGAGCACGCGTTTGACGTTGCCATCGAGAATCGGAGCGCGCGTATTTAATGCAAGCGACAGAATCGCACCGGCAGTGGACCGACCAATGCCCGGCAGCCCGATCAGATCTTCAGGCGTTGACGGAAACTTGCCGCCATGTTGCGCAACAATTTGCTGCGCCGCTTTGTGCAGGTTGCGGGCACGCGCATAGTAGCCCAGCCCTGACCAGTGGTGCAGCACGTGATCAAGCGGTGCGGCCGCCAGGTCGTCAATTCCAGGAAAACGTTGCATGAATTTTTGATAGTACGGAATTACTGTTGCCACCTGCGTTTGCTGCAGCATAATCTCGGACACCCATACCCGATAGGGCGCGGGGTCCTGTTGCCAGGGCAGGTTATGGCGACCGTGGCTGGCAAACCAGCTCAGCAGACGTGCGGACAGCGTACTATCGGAGTTCGAGGTCATGTTCATTTTGCTGCAGTGTAACGTTTTGGGGTCAGGCCTGCCCCTGCCTCTTTAACGGGCGATGCGTTCTTTGGCCAGCACTTCGATGCGCGTGATGGCATCCTCGCCGCCTTGTTTGAGGCGCCGTTTGACCAGATAAGGACCAATCAGGGGCGGCATCCAGAAGCTGGGTTCAAATTCCATATCAAACTCGATGACCGTTGTGTTACCCAAGCCAGTGAGGCGCCAGGTGGAGACGCCATGGCGCGCATCGCTGCGGGTCGGATCTACACGTGTTTCGATAAAGGTCTGCGGCTTCACGATAACCGTTTCCACGCGCTCCAGGCCTTTGCAAAAAAACGCAATGCAGCCACGCGTGTAGGTGTAAATTTCACCACTGTCATCTGCGTTGCGTGTAAGCCACCTGGCATCGGTATAGATGCTGGAAAATTTCTCGTATTCGTCAAAATCGATCAGCGTTGCATACACTTCGTTAAGCGGTGCATGGACTATCGCCCTGGAGGTGACAAAAAATCGTTTGCTTTTATTATGCACATTGACGTAGTCGAGTTCGGCCGCCTGAACCTGAGATGCACACAGGGCGGTGGAAAAAATGCCGGCGGTCATCGCAAAAAATATCATCACGGCAACATTTGCGCCGACGACCATTGACCGGCCCAAATCCGTATTCCTGAATATCGTGTTTCGCTTTTGGGTTGACCGGTGAAGAGTCTTTCTCACTGCTGTGCTGACAACCTCAGATACAGGTTGGTCGAATGCCTTTGACATTTTGCGCACAAGCTCAGGCGCCGGTCGAGCGACTGTCTGTCGCATTGTCAGGGCACCCATCTCAGGCACCGGTTGGACGCCCATGTTTAGACACCCCCGGTTTAGACACACCAGGTTTATACACCCCGGGTCCAGACGCCTCTGGCTCAGACAAACTCACCCCGAACCTCCCCGGATCGGTCACCAGAGCCAGCTCAATTGCCGCCCAATAAATCTTTGAGGGCGTTTTTGACGGCGTCCTCCGGGGACTCCTCCGGCTCTTCCTCTGCAGGTGGCTCTGCCTCAGGATCAGTGGCCGCTGTGTCGGCATCCGCGGGGGCCGTTTCCGGAGACGGGGCCGGCGTTGCAGACGGTTTCTTTTTACCACCCAGCAGATCTTTGAGCCTATCTTTGACAGCATCTTCCACCGTGGCCGGCGGTGTGCTGCCTTCGCCGGTTGTGGCAGGTGGCTTGGTGCCCAGACCAATGCGACCGAAAATTTCGTCTTTGACGCGTTTTTTCGCATATTGCTTGACCAGGTCGGCAACACTGGCGGTCTTGTCAATCACCGGCGCATCGTAGGTGCCGGAGATAAACACCGGCAAGGTGTAGTCTGACAGGTACTGCAGTTCTTTTTCCAACGGCACATCGCCTTCCTGTACAACCCGGGTGCCAATCTTGTAGTCAATGGCCTTGTTATTGAGATTTACAGTGCCGCCGCCTGTAACCCGCAGCAGTGGTATTTCAACAGTAAGGTCATTGTTGTTCAGCACGCCATTGGTAATTTTTGCCGTACCAGCCAGTTTGCGAAACTCGGTGCGATCCGGTTGATCCGGTGTGAGACCTTCCTTGTTCGCCAGCGATACGATGTTGCGCACGGTCTCCATGATGTTCACACCCTCCAGCACACCATTGGTGATTGAAAAACTGGTCGTGCCGCTGGATGTGGCTTTGAGTTCAGAGGTGTTATGCCCCCGTGCCGTCATCGTCAGCGCACCGGTGAGACGCCCGGTGACCCGATCGGTGTCAGCCATGTCCATGCTCAGCGCCCCAATATCGACGTTGTCGAAGCGTTCGTTCAGCGACAACACCGGTACTTCACCACGCGCATCGATACGTATATCACCAGAATAGGTGCCCCCGTACATGCTGGCACGCGCCGGATGAACCCGCACATTGCCCTTGTCGGCGACTACTTTCACTTCGATGTCCTTTGACTCCATGCCCGTGAGCGTCAGCTGTCCAATCGTAAAAGTGCCGTTTATATTGAGCTCACGCAGCGTCTGCGCCGGAATTTCGACTTCATCCACTTCACGGCTGCCTGCCTGGCTTTCATCGGGCGGCGGCAGATAGCGGTCCGCGTTAATTACGTCGATGTTGAGAGTCATTTTCTGGCCGGTTTCGCCCACCGAGATATTACCGGTCAGCGTACTCTGGTCCATTTTAGCGTTGAGCTTGTCCAGATGCAGGCCGGCGCCATCCATACGCACGGTGGCCGCACCACCTACTTTGGTCAGCGCTGACGCATCAGAAGTCTCCAGCGGAATATCGAGCTTTGCCATCAGGTTGCGCAGATTAAACTCGCTGATTTGCAGCGGGGCATTCACGCGAGGAGAGTCTGCAAACATCGATGTGACGTCCGCACTGCCGCGCACCTGCAGACCCATACCGGCAAAGTCCAGACCGGCGAACTGCAGGGTGCCTTTGTCGATGTTGACGTTTAACTGCTGCCCGGAAATTTTAAGCTTCTGTGACTTGTCGGGAATTCCAGGGCCCTCGATCACGCCATCAAACGTTGGGGATGGCATTTGCAGTTCGCTGTCATTGCGGACCGTGAGTGTGCCGGCGCTGAACTCGCCGTTCAGTTCGCTGACACTGTCATTGTTGACGGCTGCCTGAAACGCCAGTACCGGCGCAGCAACCTGGGTGGTCGTGCCGTCGCGGGAGAGGTTCTGCGCGCTCAGGGTTCCGGTGGTCGAACGCACCGTAGCGGCTGCTTCACGTCCGCCGGTCATTTGCCAATTCACTGTGGGTGCCGCCAGCGTTGCCGTGGTTTCGCCGATGCTGGCGCCATCACTGGTCACTGTCACATCAAACGAGTCAAACGGCACCGCTGAGTGATTGCCCTTGAAGCTGGCATCCAGCCGGCTGATATCCACCTGGGTTTCTGTAAACTGCGTCTGCCCGGTAAGCGCAACCTCCATCGCGGCATCACTGGCCTTCAGGAGCGTCGACAGATCGACATCAAACGGTTGACCGGGCACCAGCTCACCGGTGCGCAGATTAAATTGCGAGACCACCAGCGTGTCATTGATGGTCTCATCAGTAAACCGGATGTTTGCATCGATCACATTGACTGCACCCAGGGAACGCGCAGCAAACCCGGGTTTATCAGACGGTGCCTCTTCTTTGGCGGGCTCGTCTGATTCCAGCGCCGCCATGAACGCCTCCCAGTTGGTTGTGCCATCGGCTTTGCGAATCAGCGACAGACTCAAGCCTTCAATGGTAGTAGTGCCCAGTTCAATCTGTTTTTTAAACAACGGGCGCAATTTGATGCTGGCACTGGCGTTGTCGAACTGCAGCAATGGATCTTTGCTGAACGCCGGATCATCACTAAGCCTGGTTTGGCCGACATTCACGGCAAACCATGGAAATACGTTGACGGAAAAATCACCCTCAATGACAAGCTCGCGCCCAATGCGCGACTGCACCTGTTGGGTGAGCTGATCACGCAGATCGTTAGGGTCGAAAAAGAATTTGAGATAGGCCGCAGCCGCAGCCACCAGCAGCACCATTACCAGTAAAATACCGGCGACTATTTTAAATAATATTTTCATAAGATTGTTTCTTGACGATGATCCATTATCGGGATTGGGGTAGACAACACCACGTTATGCAAATTCAGTTTGCACCGCACTTGAACATAACTTGCGGGCACGCAATTTAACCGCCGCTACCTGTTTCTACATAAGCGTGGTTAATGACAAATATACCAGTAAAATCAGTGCAAAACGCGCGTTGAATGTGGCTTCTTGTGAACTGGTTAACTGCACACACTGACGGTTACAACTACTCTGTACAAACTTCGAACCTACGCAGGAGTTGTGCGCCAAATGAGTGAATTTAAGTATCACCCGGAATTCGAACCCCGCAAAGTCCCCGACGTCGTGTCCGGCCAGGATGCGCCGGAAACCGGCCCCGAAAAATCCAGGTTGCCTGTCAATACCTATGACGATTATAAATCATGGTGTGACAAAGTCCGAGAGGAATGGGACGTTAACTAGACATTTTTCTGGCGCCATGAGTTCGAATACCACTTAATACAAACCCCGCCTCGCGGGGTTTTTTTTCGCCCTGATCAGGACCGCGCGGACCAGCGCAAAGGGTTTCCCGGGTCAACCGTTTCCATAAAGCGCTGATGCCGGTCCTGGTGAGTCAGCCGGTAAACCAGACCTAACCAATTGTTAAAAATCGCTTTACCTGTGTCTGCCCAGGTGTTGTCCAGCAGTTTTATCAGGCGGTGCTCGGGAAACGTCGGCACGGGTGCCCCGTATTGCAATGCCAGTATCACTTCTGACTGGTAGTCGATCAGCAATTCTTCGCTTGCCGCGTCCAGGTAATTGTCCGGAAAGTCCGGATAGTCATCGCGATCGCCGGCCACAAAACGGCCAATTTCACGTTTATACTCCTTGGCCAGACTCAGCACATCGTATTCCGGGTGGCCCTGTAAATACACGGTGGAAATACCGTCTGCGCTGACTGCCACCAGCACTTCGCCATCTTCACTGGTTACCAGCACGTGATTACCGGCCTGCTGCAGAGCTGCCGCACTGACATCATTAAAGCGTGAATGCGGTGCATTGAACCGGGTATTAATGCTGACCACCAGCGGATGATCGCGCACGACTACCTGATGCCCGAACACCCCCCAGCGCTTGGCGGCAAGTCGCTGGCGCTGCAAACCATGCTCGTGCAACCACAGAGCGTGGGACGCCAGGCATGAGCACAGTGTGGAGGCCACATGGTCGCGTGCCCATGCGAACACCTCACACATGGGCGGATAAAACGGCTCTTTTGCGAGATCGGGCTGAGTAACATTGGCGCCGGTGATGATCAGCGCATCCAGGCCCTCGGCCCGAATACTGTCAAACGTTTGATAATGCTCATCAATATGCGTCTGTGCCCAGTCGCCACGCGTCAGACCTGGCACTGTGAACGGATGCACATACATCTGGACGATGCGGTTGCTGCCAGCAAGGAGCCGCATAAACTGGCGTTCTGTGGCTTCCAGTGCAGCATCGGGCATCATGTTTAACAAACCGACATGAAGCTCACGAATGTCCTGATGTCGGGCCCGTTCCGGGTCCAGTACCTCAAGCCCATCGTTGGCCAAACGGGCAAACGTGGGCAAACCTGAATGTGAGATCAGCGGCATAATAGAGAATAGTAGC